>DATEOQ010000278.1:0-5903 GCA_035273905.1 Candidatus Eiseniibacteriota bacterium
CCTCCTCGAACCGGAACAGGAGGAGCATGAGGTCCACGTCTTCCCGGATGCGGCGGATGCGGCCATAGCCCCACGCCCAGATCTGAGGCAGCACGTAGTAGACGACCGGGCGGCCGAGGCGATGTGCCACGCGGGCGAGGCCGAGGTTGAGTCCCGGCGAGTCGATGGGAAGGAAGATCGAGTCGGGAGTCTGCTCGAGGAGGTCGAGCACCCGTGCGCGAGCGCGTCGGATGGCCGGCAGGTGGCCCACGACGCCGCCGAATCCCATCACGGCGACCGACTCCATCGGAGCGACGGCGTGAAGTCCCGCGGCGCGCAGCGCGGGACCGCCGAGGCCAGCGGCCTCCACGGGAACGCCCCGGCGGCGGAGCGCGTTCAAGCACGCCGCGCCCAGCCGGTCCCCGGACGGGTCGCCGGCGGAGACGATGATCTTCGGGAACGTCAGGCGGTAACGCCCTGCGGCGTGAGCGGGGCGGTCAGGCGCCCGATCCGCTCGGCGGCGCGGAGTGCCTCGAGCGCCGTCGCGGACTCCGCCCAGGACCGATGCGGGTCGTCGCGCAAGGCGAGGACATGGCGGAGCTCCGTCTCCAGCGGGTCGGCGTCCTGGACCTCGATCGCCACGGGGCGGATCCGCGCGAGCAGCTCGGCGACCGAAGCGCCCCCTCCGAGAGGGCCGCCGGGCGTGAGCCCGTACGCCTCGACCGAGCGGTTCATGCAGTCGATGGAGAGATATTCGCTCCCTTCGAAGAACCGGATCTTGCGGACCTTCTCGCGGGAGATGCGGCTCGCCGTGAGGTTCGCGACGCACCCGCTCTCGAACACGAGCCGGGCGTTCGCGATGTCGATCTTGGAGGTGAGGACCGGCACGCCGACCGCATGGATCTCGGTGATGCGGGAGCGAGTCGCGAGAAGCGCGAGATCGAGATCGTGGATCATGAGATCGAGGATCACGTCCACGTCGAGCCCGCGGTTCACGGGGGGCGCGAGCCGGTGTGCCTCGATGAACTTGGGCGAGCGCAGGTGCGGCAGGGACGCCGCCACCGCCGGATTGTGCCGCTCGACATGCCCCACGTAGAGCACCTTGCCGGCCGAGCGCGCCGAGCTCAGCATGCGCTCTCCGTCCTCGGGGCGCCCGGCCATGGGCTTCTCCACCAGCACGTGGATGCCGCGCCCCAGCGCCTCGATCGCCCCCTCGGCGTGCGCGGGGGTCGGAGACGCGAGTGAGATGACGTCGACCTGGTCGAGGAGACCGGCGAAGGACTCGAAGGTCGGGATGCCGAGATCCGACTCCGCGCGAGCGCGCGCGGCGGGATCCGGATCGTGGCCGCCCACGAGCGTGACGCCGTCGATCTTCTTCCAGGCGCGGGCATGATGGCTTCCGAGGTGCCCGAGCCCCGAAACGCCGACCCGCGCTTTCGTCACCGCACGATGCCCCGCTCCGAGCTCCGGACGAACTCGACGAACTCGTGGACCTCGGGATAGGGCTTGAGTTCGCGCAAGATCCGGTCGAGCGCTTGCGCCACGTTGAGCTGCGAGCGATAGAGAATGCGATAGGCGCGCTTCAGCTCGAGCCGCGCCTCGGCGGTGATTCCTCGGCGCTCCATCCCGATCGTGTTGAGCCCACACGCGCGGAGCGGATTGCCCGCCGCCTTCACGTAGGGAGGGACGTCCTGCGGCACGCGCGAGCCGCCCCCGATGAAGGCATGGCAGCCGACCGCCACGAACTGATGGATCGGCGTGATGCCGCCGATGATGGCGTGGTCGTCGACGCGCACGTGGCCGGCCAGATTGACCGCATTGGCCAGGATCACGTTGTTCCCGAGGCGGCAGTTGTGCGCGATGTGGGTGTAGGCCATGAGGAGCACGTTGTCCCCGATGCGCGTCGCCTCGTTCTCCTCGGTCGCCGCATGCACGGTGGCGTACTCACGAATGGTGGTGCCGCTCCCGATCACAACCTGGGTCGGGGCGCCGCGGTACTTGAGGTCCTGCGGGAGGTTTCCGATCACCGCGCCGTGATGCACCTGGCACCGCGCGCCGATCGTGGTGCGCCCCTCGATGACGGCGTGGAGCCCGATGCGGGTTCCCTCGCCGAGCTGGACGCGCGGACCGACGTAGGCGAACGGACCGATGACGACGCCGTCCCCCAGCTCCGCGCCCTTCTCGACGATCGCAGTGGGATGGATCGACGGACGCGCGGTTTCGCGACCAGGCAGAGGCACGACGCTCGCCTGGGCGCGGGCCCACGTTCCGGTCAGTAGGTCGACTTCAGGGATTCCGGTCGACGATGCTGGATAGAAGCTCTGCTTCCGCGACGAGGTCTCCATCGACGTAGGCCTTCCCCTCCATTTTGCAGATGCGCGACTTGAGGCGGAGCAGGGTCAGCTCGAAACGGAGCTGGTCTCCCGGCCGCACCGGTTTCCTGAACTTCGCGTTGTCGATCCCCATGAAGTACACCAGCCGCTCCTTCGGCCGGTCGACGCTGTTCAGCAGCAGGACCCCGCCGCACTGGGCCATCGCCTCGATGATGAGGACGGCGGGCATGATCGGATGTCCCGGAAAGTGGCCGTTGAAGAACGGCTCGTTGATCGTGACGTTCTTGATGCCGACGACCCGCCGCGGCTCGAGGCTCAGAATACGGTCCACGAGCAGGAGCGGATACCGGTGCGGCATGATCCGCTGGATCGCGTTGATGTCGAGCTGCACCGGTCCGCCGCTCCCGTTGGTGGAGACCGGCCCGAGAAGCGAGTCCTCGGTGGCCGCGAGGCGCTGCACGAACCGCACGTTCGAAGCGTGCCCCGACTTCACCGACAGGAAGTGCCCGCGCGCCGGGCGCCCGAGCAGCGAGAGATCGCCGAGGAAGTCGAGGATCTTGTGCCGCACGAACTCGTCCTCGAAACGGAGCGGCTCCTGGTTCAGGATCCCATCCGGCTTCACGACGACGGCGTTCTGGAGCGTGCCGCCCTGGATCATGCCCTTCGAGCGGAGGAATTCCACGTCCCGTTCGAGCACGAAGGTGCGCGCCGGGGCGATCTCCTTCACGAACACGTCGGGATCGATGTCGTAGGTGGCGTACTGGGTTCCGCGCCACGCGTTGGTGTACTCGATCGTGAACGTGACGCGCAGCCCGTCGTGCGGGAGTGCGACGAGGATGACGCCGTTCTCCTCGTGACGCACCGGTTCGGTCACGCGGAAGTAGCGCCGCGGTGCCGGCTGTTCCACGAGTCCAGCCTCCTGGAAGAGGCGGACGTAGGGCGTGGCGCTCCCGTCCGGCGGCTCGGGGGGCTCCTGCGCGTCGAGCGCGATCACGAGATTGTCGATGCCGAGGCCCGCGGCGGCCGCGAGGATGTGCTCCACGGTGTGCACTTCCGCCTGGCCGTTCTTCAAGATCGTGCGCCGCATCTGGTCCATGTCGGCGCGCGCGTACTTCGGATTGACCGGGATCTCGGGGTGTCCGGGAAGGTCCTGCCGGACGAAGCGAATGCCGGAGCCTGGAGGCGCGGGTCGGAACTCGACCGTGCACATACCTCCCGTGTGGAGGCCGGTCCCCTTGTAGGAGACCGCCTTCGCGATGGTCCGCTGACTCGGCGTGCTCACTTGGGGGTGCGTGACCCCTCGAGCTCGTCCACGCGGCGTTTCAGGCGGCGTACCGTCTGGACGAGCTCGGGCAGTTTCTTGATGCTGGCCTCGATCCGCTTCGCGAGCGCGAGCGGCTGCGCCGGGGCGCCGAACATCTTCTCGCCCGGGGCGATGGACTTGGCGACGCCCGACTGGGCTCCGACCATCGCCCCCTGCCCGATCTCGATGTGCCCCACGACCCCGACCTGGCCGGCCAGGGTCACGTCGTCGCGCAGAATGGTGCTGCCGGAGATGCCGACCTGCGCCACGATGATGCAGTTCCGTCCCACCTGCACGTTGTGCGCGATCTGGACGAGATTGTCGATCTTGCTCCCCGCGCCGATGCGCGTGGTGCCCGTGGTCGCGCGGTCGATCGTCACGCAGGCCCCCAGCTCCACGTCGTCCTCCACGACCACGTTCCCTATTTGAGGAAGCTTGCAGTACGCGGCGCCATCGCGAATGAAGCCGAATCCGTCGCTCCCGATCACGGTGCTCGAGTGGACGATGACCCGGTTCTTGAGCTCGCACCCCTCGCGAACCGTCACGTTCGGGTAGAGCGTGCAGTCCGCCCCCACGCTGGCGTCGGCACCCACGTAGCAGCCGGCCTGGATCGCGCTGCGGGGTCCGATCGAAGCGCCCCCCTCGAGGACGACGTGGGGGCCGATCTGGGCCGTGGGATCGACCTTCGCCGTGGCCGCGACCACCGCGCTCGCATGGATGCCCGGAGTGGGCGGACAGGCCTCGCCCTGGAAGAAGCGGACGGCCTTCAGGTACGCGAGATAGGGATTGGAATTCTGGACGAGGGTCTTCCTCGTGTGCCGGTGATTCTCGGCCACGATGACGGCGGAAGCCTGCGTGTGCTCGAGGTATTCCTCGTAGCGGGGATGGGCCAGGAAGGTGAGCTCCCCCGCACGGGCCTCGCGGATTCCGGCGCATCCCGTGATCTCGATGGAACCGTCCCCGACGATCGTACCGTCGATCGCCTTGGCGACCATCTCCAGGGTCACTTTCATCCTAGGCTCCGTGCCGTGGACGGGCAGTCCCACGACTCTCCCGACGACGAGAGCAAGACGCTACCGATCGTCCTTGCCGTTGTCGACCGGGGGGTTCGTATTGCCCGTTGGCTGGCTGCCGCTGGGTGTGCCGTTGGACACGGTGTTGGTCGCGCGGGGCAGCGTGCCGGGCGCCTTCTTCCCTTGGTCCTCATCGTTCAACCCTTGCAGGATCCGGTCGGTCAGGTCGAGCGTGTGATCGCCGAAGATGATGTTGCCGTCCACAGCGTCGAGGATCAGGGAGTAGCCCTCCTGTTGGCCAATCTCCGACACGAGCGCGTGCACCCGGTCCACGATCGGCTTCAAGAACTCTTCGTTGAGCTTCGAGATTCGACCGCCCGGACCCCAGTTGGTCTGGACGAACGATTCGTAGTCGGCGACTTTCCGCTGGAGATCGCGGTTCTGCTCGTCCCGCTTGGCCTCGCTCAGCATCGGCCCTTGCGCGTCGAGCTTCTTCTGCAGCTCGTCGATCTCGGACTTCTTCTCCTTGGCGGTCCGGGAGAGCTCTTGAACCTCCCGATTGAAGGAGGACTGAGCTTCCTGGGTCTTCGGATACTCGGCAAAAATGCGGTCCGAGTCAATGAACCCGACCTTGATGTCCGCCCGAACGGCGGGGGCCCCGACAACGAGCGCGAGGAAGGCCCCGAGCCAGATTAGCGTACGACATGGGCGATGTCGAGTCATAAGCTAACTCCTTGCATTACAGTGTGTTGCCGAGCTGGAAGTGGGTCCGCCAGCCGGCCCCCTCCTCCCGGTCGAGGCCGTACCCGAGATCGAATCCGACCCGTCCCAGAGCCGGCACTTCGAACCGGAATCCGATGCCCACGCTCCGCCTCAGGTCCCCCAGGTCGACGTCCCGTGTCGAATTCCACGTATTGCCCGCGTCGAAGAAGAGGAGCGCATGGAGCGGGTCGGCGATCGGAAACTGGATCTCGGCCCCGGCGATGAGCATCCGCCGGCCGCCCGGGTACCTCTCCAAGACTGTTCCCGTCACCGGGCTCTTGGTGATGTTCTCGCGGGGGACGATATAGTAATCGGGGTAACCGCGCACGTAGTCTGCAGTTGTCCCCCCGAGCCGGAAGCGCTCGTACTCCGGCACGCTCTTCCCTCCCAGAAATCCAGTCCGACCCCGGACCATGAGGGTGAAGGGGCCGGTCAATTTGGCGTAGTTCTTCACATCGAGGACGCTCTTGTAGAACTGCTCGACCCCGCCCAGAGGTCCGCCCGCGAACGTCT
>DATEOQ010000279.1:0-10510 GCA_035273905.1 Candidatus Eiseniibacteriota bacterium
TCGAGCAGATCGTGGAGCTCGCCCACCCGAAGCTCGGGCGACTCGACGAGGGGATCGTGGCCCTCCGTGAGCATGGCGGTCGCCATCTCGACCTGCCGCCGCGTCGTCTCGGCTCGAGCAATGAGCTCTGCCGTGTTCGCCTTGTCGGTCTCGAGGCGGTGGATGTGATGGAGCAGCTCGTGCTCGCGCGAGCGCGCCGAGCGGGAGGCCACGGCGGCCACGGCGATCGCGCCGAGCACCGAGACCACGGTCGCGGTCGCGTACGCCAGCATCAACGGGAGGAACAGGAACATCGAAGCCGAGGCGATCGACACGATCACCGAGGCGGAGAGCACCGGAATCACGGGATAGCGGCGGGCCACGCCCTCTTCTTCTCTCACGCCGCGGCTCCCCGGCCGCTCGCGCCGTCGAGCGCGGCCCAGTAGTGGAGGCAGTGAATCGGCGAGCCCTCGTGGTCGTAGATAGAATCGACCAGCGCGTTCGCGTCAGCGTCGGCGCTCTCGTGCCGCTCCGGGGCCGACAGCCTGGATCCGGGAACGAGACTCGGCAGAGACGGGATCACCAGTGCGAGACGGTCGCCGCCACGCGCCAGCACCAGCGCGTAGCGATGCGGTCCGGACGATGACGGCTCGCCCAGGAATGCCGCGAGATCGAGCGCGATCACGATGCCTCCTCGAAACGCGACCAATCCCGCGATCGGCTCCCTGCTTCCCGGCAGAGGGGCCAACCGGTCCGCTTCGACGAGCCCCGCGACGTCCTCGACGCGTGCTCCAAAGTCCACGTCTCCGATCCGGAAGGCGAGGAGCCCGCGCGTCTTCACGGGATCCGCGGCATCGGTGTCCATGACGGTCTCGCTCCTGGTGGCTGGATTGGAACGGACGAGGGCAACAACCATGCCATCTGTCACCGCTCCACCCACACGCTAAGCACCTGCGTGCCAACTGTTTGGTCCGGACGCGCCGCCCGCTTCTCCATGGGGCCGAACAACTCTCGCCCGGTGGTCACCGCGCAGGATGCATTTCGTCCTGCATCCCGCAATGCGCGGGGAGCCCCCTCCGCTGGGCCCTTCCACCCGAAAAATCGGCCAAAAGAAGCCACATCGTGAATGGTTTCGACCTCTCCTTCCTATGTAGCGAAATGGGCTGAACTCGCTAATCGGCCACCGGGCCGCGCATTCCGTCGTCGCCGGAAGCGCGCGAAACCGTCGGCATGCTGCATGCAGAAGCCCATGGTCGAACGTAGTCGAGTGCTTCGGCCAAAGGGCCGGAGCCAGTCGGGGAATGGATTGGAGAGGGGTGAGGTGGCCATGACGGCAGCCCGCAAGTATCTAGCGAGCAAGGCGAATCCCAGGAAGGTTCGACCGACCGCCTACGTCGCGATCAATTGTTTGCTACTGACGAAAGCTAGCGGCACGCCGAAGAACGGCGATCCGCTTCCTCAAGAAGACGTGGATGCGTACCTTGCCGCGCTCAAGGACCAGATCGAAGCGCACGTTCCCCTGCCGCCGGAGCGCTCGCGGCTCCTGTCGAGATTCGACGTGGCGGCGTGGCGCCGCCTGGCGAGCGCGCACCGCGGCTCGCTGCGGTACCGGATCTTTCGGACTCCGGAGGACCTGCTCCTCGTGTCGCTCGGCCGGTTCGAGCATGCGGGCCCGTACGTGCCGAACCGCCGCGAAGGCGTGATCACGGGTGAAGAGGCCGACGTGGGCCGCAGTCCGAACTGGTACCACTTCTCGTACACGTACGGGGAGCTGCTCGAGAATCCGACCGCGGCCATGGGCGGCCTGCTGGAGAAATTGACGGTCGCCGTGGAGCGGTACCACAAGATGCTCTCGCACATGCGTGGCGAGTACTGGAGCCTCGGCGCCCGCTTCAAGAAGGCCCAGGTGATCCGGCTCGAACGGAGCGTCGACGAGGACGCGCGGGAGCACGACTTGAGACAGATGCAGGACCGGCTGCTCGACGCGTACTCGGAATGGAAACGCACGGGCGAGCGGACGCACCTGGACCAGATGCGCGGACTCACGCGCGAGATCCGGCTCCTCTTACCCGACTTTCAGTTCTCGCTTCCGCCGGGAGCCCCGTAGGGAGCGACTCGATCCCCCGCGTGCCCTCTGGCCCCTCCCCGACCCGACGCACCCCGGAGGGCACGCACCCCTGCACACACGAGATCGCCGGCGTGGGAAGAACGCGCCGGCGATCGGCGTTTGGGGGGATGAATGGAGTGACGAGGGGGGGAGAGCGAAACGCGGGCGCTAGCGGTTACCGAATCTCGTAGTTCGGAGCTTCCTTCGTGATCGTGAGGTCGTGCGGGTGGCTCTCGCGGAGCCCGGCGTGGGTGATGCGGACGAAGCGGGTCTTGGTGCGGAGATCTTCGATGGAAGAGACGCCGCAGTAGCCCATGCCGGCGCGCAGGCCGCCCATGAGCTGATAGATGACGTTCGAGACGTGCCCCTTGTACGGCACGCGCGCCTCGATGCCTTCGGCGACGAGCTTCTTCAGATCCTTGACGCCTTCCTGGAAGTAGCGATCGCCGCGGCCGCCGCTCATCGCGCTGAGCGAGCCCATGCCGCGGTAGACCTTGTACGTGCGCCCTTCGTAGAGAATCGTCTCGCCCGGGCTCTCCTCGGTGCCGGCGAGTAGATTGCCGATCATGACCGAGTGCGCTCCCGCGGCGAGCGCCTTCACCACGTCGCCCGAGTACTTGATGCCGCCGTCCGCGATGATCGGTACGCCGGCCTTGGCCGCTACCGCAGCGCATTCCATGACGGCGGAGATCTGCGGCACGCCCACGCCGGCGACCACGCGGGTCGTGCAGGCGGAGCCGGGCCCCATGCCCACTTTCACGCAGTCGGCCCCCGCCTTGATGAGATCCTGCGTCGCCTCGGGCGTGGCCACGTTGCCGACGATGAGCTGGAGCGTGGGATGACGCTGCTTGATGGCGCGGGTCGTGTCGAGGACCGCTTTCGAGTGGCCGTGCGCGCTGTCGAGCACCACCACGTCCACGCCGGCACGCATGAGCTCGTCCGCGCGCTCGACGTTGTCGGCGCCCACGCCGATCGCCGCCCCCACGCGGAGCCGGCCGAGGTGGTCCTTGCAGGCGCGCGGGTAGCGGATCCGCTTCTGGATGTCCTTCACCGTGATGAGGCCGCGGAGATTGAAGTCCGAGTCCACGACCGGGAGCTTCTCGATGCGATGCTGATGAAGAGTGCGCTCCGCCTCCTCCAGCGTGGTCCCGACCGGGGCCGTGATGAGCTTGTCCTTCGTCATCACGTCCTTCACCTTGAGATCGGACCCGCTGCTGAAGCGGAGATCGCGGTTCGTGAGTATGCCGACGAGGCGCTTCCCCTCGGTGATCGGCACGCCCGAGATGCGGAACTTCTCCATGAGGTCGAGCGCGCGGGCGATGGGCACGTCGGGCGGGAGCGTGATCGGATTGACGATCATGCCGCTCTCCGAACGCTTCACCCGGTCCACTTCCTCCACCTGCTCGAGGAGGGGGAGGTTCTTGTGGACGATGCCGATGCCGCCTTCCTGCGCGAGCGCGATGGCGAGCGCGCTCTCGGTCACCGTGTCCATGGCCGCGCTCACGATGGGAACGTTGAGCGCGATCTCCCGCGTGAGGAACGTCGAGGTGTCGACGTCGCGCGGGTGGACCTCGGAATAGCCCGGCAGAAGGAGGACGTCATCGAACGTGAGGGCGGGATTCTCCGCCACGCGGGCCAAGGGCCGCTGGGCGAATTCCTTCGTGGCGCTCTCCTCGTTCCTGACGTCGTAGGTCGGCATGATCAGTCCGGCAACCCCGTGTCGATCCGCTCGCTCAGCGAGAACCAGAAGGAGACGCCGAGCCTGACGGCGAAGTAGGCCTTTGGTCCGCTATACCCCGAAGGGAAGATGTCTTCGTCACCCGCGAAGATGTAGGTGTAGCTCCCGTCCAGGGTCATCGTGATGTGCTTCGACATGGTCCGATCGAAGCCCGCGATTCCATAGATGCCGGGATCGACGCGGCGGAGCCGCTCGTACGTGACCGGGTCCTTGGCCGCACCGAGATCGTGGCTCAGGATCGACCAGTTGTAGAGCCCGCCGCCACCGCCGACGAAAGGCCGGAGCCGCGAGTCCCTCAAAGCGTACCGCACGCCGATCGGAAAGAGGGGCACGACGTTGGCGACGAAGAAACTGTCCGACCCGCTGTCGAGCTGGGCCCATCCATATCCGATGGTGACGTCCGCGGTGATGTGGTCGGTCCACTGATAGCTCAGCACCAGATCTCCCGAGAGGCGCGGGGCCGCTTGCTCCTTGATCAACTCGTCCTTCGTGAAGAACAGCGTCCCCCCTCGGACCCCGACGCCGCCCGACCCGGTGAGATCGTTCGCCAGGCAGGGTGTGGCCGAGACCGTGAGCAGGAGGGCAAAAAGTCCTCCGGCGAGCTTCCTCGTCATGGGTTCTGGATGTCTCCTTGGAATGACGGTCGAAACAACCGACGAACCGGCACGGGGTTGTGGTAGCCGCGTAGTCTAGGCACCGGCGGGCGGAGTGTCAATCGGGACCCGGTTGACACCCCGGAGGGGCCGCCCGTAGAGTCTTCCGCTCGGCGGCGGTGTAGCTCAGCGGTAGAGCAGGAGAATCATAATCTCTTGGTCCGGGGTTCGAATCCCTGCGCCGCCACCAACTTACGTCGGCACTGCCGGGCCGGCTTCCGCACCGTCTGGGAGTCCACTGTCGCATGCGACCCAACCCTCGCGACGCCCGGCTCGAATACCATGCCGCCCTCGCGCTCCGCGGGCTCAGGCTCTCCAACGCGCCGCTCCTGATCGCGGTCTCCGGCGGTCCCGACTCCATGGCGCTCCTCCACTACATGGCGCGCGACGCAGCCGACGCTCCACCGATCGTGGCGGGACACGTGAACCACGCGCTTCGCGGCGCGGAGTCCGATGCGGACGCCGCGTTCGTGCGCGCCTCCGCGAACGCGTGGACCATCCCCTATGAGGAAGTCGCGCTCGCGGCCGGCAGCGCGTCATCGGAAGAGCGGGCGCGGCTCGCGCGCTACGAAGCGCTCGGCGCGATGGCCGCGCGCGTCGGCGCCGACCGCGTCCTGACCGCGCACACCGCGGACGACCAGGCCGAGACCGTGCTCCTCCGGCTCTTCCGGGGCGCGGGCCTGCGCGGACTCTCGGGCATGCCGGTCCGCGGAACGGTGCGAGGAGTACGGATCGCCCGCCCCCTACTCCACGTGACCCGGGAGCAAATTCAGGAGTATTTGAGTCGCCGCGGGGTGAACTATCGGGTGGATTCCACGAACGAGACCTCCGTACCGGCGCGGAACTTCATCCGCCGGGAGGTCCTACCCCTGGTTCGATCGCGCCTCAACCCGTCGGCCCGCGAGGCTCTCCTCCGAACCGCGTCCACGGCCCGAGACGCCGACGAGCTGCTCCACGCGATCGCGCGGGAGCGGCTCGCCGAAGCCGTCGTCGAGCGCGGACCCGGCCAGATCGCGCTGGACGCGACCCGGCTCGTCCAGTACCCTAAACTATTGAGAGTTTACGTGTTTCGTCTCGCCCTGCAGGAGCTGACCGGAAGCCTCCGCGAGATCGCGGGGACGCACATCGAGGCCCTTCTCACCCTGGCGACGACGACGCGACCGCGATCCCTCGATCTGCCCGGCCACGTGCGGGCCCACAGGGAACGGGGCCGCATCGTTCTCGTCGGCCGGATCAAGGAAGCCGAAGCGACCCGGCAACATCCAAGAGCTTGAGACTTCCGGCTCGTCTGCCGATGAACCGAAAGGATCTTCTGTACGTGACCCCGAACCCAAGCCGAGGTACGAATTGACCCCTGTGAATCGGGATCCGCGCCCTCTCGCGCGCTCCAACAAACCGTCCAATGGACGTCCCTCGCGGCGTCCCGCGCCGCCGCCTCGCCCGCCCCAGCGCAAGCCCACGCCGTTCGGGCCGGCCAGGCCACTTCGCACCGCGCTCCTCTGGGTGATCCTCGTTCTCGCCGTGCTCGTCTTCGTCCAGATCTACGGCGAGATGCGCGCGAAGACGCACGAGATCCCCTACTCGGAGTTCCTCCAGCAGATCGACCAGGCGAACATCAAGACGTCGACCATCATCGAGCGTGAAGTCGTCGGCGAGCTGAAGCAGAGCACGCTCACGCACGACGAGGGGCGGCCGGTGTCGTACGTGTTCTTCAAGGTCTATCTGCCCGCGGAGGACAAGGACCTCGGCCGCGCGATCCTCGCCAAGGATCCGAACGCGATCGTCAATTCCAAGCCGCAGGGCATGAACTGGTGGAGCATCGCGCTCGGGTACATCCCGTTCGTCGCGCTCCTCGTGCTCTGGATGGTGATGATCCGCCAGATCCAGTCGGGCGGCGCAAGCGCGATGAAATTCGGCAAGAGCCGCCCCAAGGTCGCGCTCGAGTCGAGCCCCAAGGTCACCTTCAAGGACGTGGCGGGCGCCGACGAGGCGAAGCAGGAGCTGGAAGAGATCATCGAGTTCCTGCGCGATCCGAAGAAATTCCAGCGCCTCGGCGGACGCATCCCGAAAGGGGCGCTCCTGCTCGGTCCTCCGGGCACGGGCAAGACCCTCCTCGCGAAGGCCGTCGCCGGTGAAGCGGGCGTGCCGTTCTTCTCGCTCTCGGGCTCCGACTTCGTCGAGATGTTCGTCGGCGTGGGCGCGTCCCGCGTCCGCGATCTGTTCGAACAGGGCAAGCGAAACGCCCCCTGCATCATCTTCATCGACGAGATCGACGCCGTCGGCCGCCATCGCGGCGCTGGCCTCGGCGGCGGGCACGACGAACGCGAGCAGACGCTGAACCAGCTCCTCGTCGAGATGGACGGCTTCGAGTCGAACGACGGCGTGATCCTGATCGCCGCGACCAACCGCCCCGACGTGCTCGATCCTGCGCTCCTCCGTCCGGGCCGCTTCGACCGGCAGATCGTGGTGGACGTGCCGGACGTTCGCGGCCGCGAGGGCATCCTTCGCGTGCACACGCGGAACATCCCGGTGGGCGACGACGTGAACCTCAACACGATCGCGCGCGGCACACCCGGCATGGTGGGGGCCGATCTCGCGAACCTCGTGAACGAGGCGGCGCTGCTCGCGGCGCGGCGGAATCACAAGCGCGTCAACACGCTCGATTTCGAGGACGCCAAGGACAAGGTGATGATGGGCACCGAGCGCCGGAGTCTCGTCATCTCCGACTCCGAGAAGCGGAGCACGTCGTACCACGAGGCGGGGCACGCCCTCGTGGCGTGGCTCCAGCCCGGCAGCGACAAGGTGCACAAGGTCACGATCATTCCGCGCGGACGGGCGCTCGGGCTCACGGCCTACCTGCCACAGGACGAGCGGCACTCGTTCTCGCGCGATTACTGGCTCCAGATCCTCACGCACATGATGGGCGGCCGCGCGGCGGAGCAGATCGTGCTGAACCAGCTCACGACGGGCGCATCGGACGACATCCGGCGCGCCACGGGCATCGCGCGGCGCATGGTCTGCGAGTGGGGGATGAGCGAGCGGCTCGGCCCGATTACGTTCGGGAGCAAGGAGGAGTACGTCTTCCTCGGGCGCGAGATCTCGCAGAGCCGGGACTACAGCGAGAAGACGGCGATCGCGATCGACGAGGAAGTGCGCAGCCTGGTGGAAGGGGCTTCCATCCGGTCACGACAGCTCCTCACGGACAATCTCGACAAGCTCCACCTCCTGGCGCTGGCGCTCCTCGAGCGCGAGGTGCTGGACGGCGAAGAGGTCGAGAAGGTCCTGCGCGGCGAGAAGCTCGAGCCGATCCGCCGCGACGGCGGCGGCGGCGACCGGCCGACTCCCGCGGCGGCTCCCGTCGAGGAGCCGAAGCGCGAGAAGGCTCCGCCGCGCGTGCATCCCACCGAGAGCCCGGGGCTCGCGTGACGCCGTGCCGAAGACCGACGTGGTGGAGCACGCCGAGGTGGCGCACGCTCCGCTGATCTTCGCCCACCGGTTCGGCCGGTGGGATCTCACCCGCACGCCCCGTGTCGTGGGCATCCTGAACGTGACCCCCGATTCCTTCTCGGACGGGGGTCGCTTCATTGAGCCCCGCGAGGCCGCCCGTCACGCGGAACGGATGATCGAGGAAGGCGCCGACGCGATCGACATCGGCGGCCAGAGCACGCGCCCTGGTGCCGGCGAGCCGGTTGGAGCCGAGGAGGAGTGGGCTCGGATCGGGCCGGTGATCGCGGCGTTGAAGGCGCGGGCCGGCCAGGTTCCGCTCTCGATGGACACCTACCGCGCGGAGGTCGCGCGCCGCTCGCTGGCCGAGGGCGCCGCCATGATCAACGATGTGACCGCCCTCATGTACGAGCCGGGGCTCGCCGACGTCGTGGCCGCGGCCGGTGCGGGGCTCGTGCTGATGCACTCTCGCGGCGGCCCGGGCGGCTTTCACGAGTCCGACGTGAAGGACTACGACGACGTGGTGGACGAAGTGCGCTGGGAGCTCTACATGGCCCTGCGGCGCGCGCTCGTACGTAGCGTTCCCGAGGAATCGATCGCGCTGGACCCCGGCGTGGGCTTCTCGAAGCGGCCCGTGCACAGCGTGGGCGTGCTGCGCGGGCTTCCTCGCTTGACCGATCTGGGGCGCCCCTTGTACATCGGAGTGTCGCGGAAGTCGTTCCTCGGCGCGCTCACGGACGAGCCCGTGGACGAGCGGCTCGCGGCGGGGCTCGGCGCGACGGTCGCAGCCTACGCCCTCGGCGCACGGATCTTTCGCACGCATGACGTCCGGGCGACCAAGGACGCGCTGACATTGGCCGAAGCTTTGCTGAGTGAAGGGGCCGTCGTGGAGACGGCCGCGTCTCTGGAGGAGAAGAGAGCTTGATCGAGATCCGTCCCCAGTTCCTCGTCGACTTGATCGACGTCCTGGCCGTGGCGTTCCTGTTCTACAGGCTCTTCGCCATGATCAAGGGGACGCGCGCGGCCCAGATGTTCGTGGGGCTCGTGTTCATCGTGATCGCATCGATCGTGGCGCAATGGTTCCGGCTGAACGCCTTGAACTGGATCATCAACAGCCTGAAGACCGTCTGGGTGATCCTGTTCGTGATCCTCTTCCAGCCCGAGCTGCGCGCCGTCCTGACCCACATCGGACAGAACCGGCTCCTGCGCGCCCTCATCCGTGTGGGCGAGGGAGGCATGCTGAAGGAGATCCTGAGCGCCGTGGAGGAGATGAGCCGCGAGCGCCGGGGCGCCCTGATCGTCGTCGAGCGGGACATGGGGTTGAGGGACTACATCGAGACCGGCACCAAGCTCGACGCCACAGTGACGAAGGAGCTCTTGGAGACCATCTTCACGCCCCACTCGCCGCTGCATGACGGCGCCGTCGTGATCCGCGGGGATCAGATCTCCGCGGCCGGCTGCATCCTGCCCCTGAGCGCGACGGCGGGGTTGTCGCCGTTGCTCGGAACGCGCCACCGCGCCGCGTTGGGGCTGGCCGAAGAGACGGATGCCTGCGTCTTCGTGGTGAGCGAGGAGACCGGCGCCATCTCGATCGCCCACAAGGGCGAGCTCAAGTGGAACCTCGACGAGGGGCAGCTTCGGAGCGAGCTAGCTGCGATCTTCAATCCGCGCCCCGAGGACACTCCGGAGGAGCCGGAGGAGGAAGTCGCCGCGGGGGCTTAGTGTTCGAGCGCGGGTGCGAGCGCGCCCCGCGTGCGCTTCAAATCCTCTGCAGAAGCTTCCTTCGCCAGCGCCGGATTGAGCTGCCCCGCCTCCGAGATCGGCACCAAGTGTACGTGGGCGTGGGCGACGCCGAATCCCTCCACCACCATCCCCACCCGCGGCACATCGAAGTGCTTCCCTAGCGGCTCCCCCAAGCGGCGAGCCACCTGAAACGTGCGGTCATACAAGTCCGCGGGCATCGCGAACACGGGGTCGTAGTGCTCTTTCGGCACAAGCAGGATATGCCCCGGGCGGATCGGCTTGATGTCCAGGAACGCGATGAAGTCCTCGTCCTCCCAGACCTTGTAGCTCGGGATCCGGCCCGCGACGATCTCGCAGAAGACGCAGAAGGCCACTACGTCCCCGAAGGCCCCGGCATGACGAGCCAGAGGAGCAGGTACACCAGGATCCCGGGAAACGCGGCGCTCAGGATCGACAGGATGACGTAGGCGATCCGCACGCGGTCGGCGGGCCAACCGAAGTACTCGCCGATGCCGCCGCACACTCCGGCGATCATCTTGTTGCTCGAGCGATGGAAGACGCGGACTTCGCTCATGGCGACCTCCTCTACGAGCGCCCCGGCGCGGGGCGCGCCGAGGCTGGAGGACCAAGCCTACCCTTCACGTAGCCGGAGAGGTAGGCCAGATCGTAGGCCACCTTCAACGCGGGAACGCCGACCAGGCGCTCCCACAATCCCAATCGCCCTTCACCGCGGCGTGCCTGGGTGGCCACGAACAGAGCCACGCCCAATCCCAGAAGCCACCACGCGGCGCGCAGCCAGAATCCAGCCAGGAACAAGACCACCGCCATCGCGTACTTCAACGCGAT
>DATEOQ010000280.1:0-5336 GCA_035273905.1 Candidatus Eiseniibacteriota bacterium
GAGGCGCGCGGCGGCGACGCGTTCCGCGAGCTCATGCTCCCCGAGGCGGTGCTCCGCTTCCGCCAGGGCGTGGGACGGCTCATCCGGACCGCGGAGGATCGCGGCGCCGTGGTCGTGGTCGATTCCCGCATCGCGCGCGCCGGGTACCGCGCGCGCTTTCTCTCCACGCTGCCCCATCCGCCGCTGATCGATCATTCTGCGGAAGGTGTGGCGTCGCACGTGCGGCAGTGGCTCGTTCGCGAGGAGACGCCGTGTCCCGCGTGACCTCGAGCGCGCCGGTGACGGTGGGCGGCGCGCCGCTCGACCTCGCCGAGCTCGACCTCATCGCGTCGGGGGCGCCGGCCGTGCTCGCGAAGGAAGCCCGGCCGCGGATGGAGCCATCGCGCGCGCTCATCCATCGCGCGGCGCACGGCTCGGCGCCGGTCTACGGCGTGAACACCGGCTTCGGCGCGCTCAAATCCGTCCGGATCCCGGAAGAGGACGTCGAGCGCCTCCAGGCGAACCTCGTGCGGAGCCACGCGGCGGGCATGGGGCCCGAGCTCGAGCCCAAGGCGGTACGGCTCATGCTCGCGCTTCGCGCCCATTCGCTCGCGCTCGGCGCGAGCGGTGTCCGCCTGGAGCTGGTCGAGCGGCTCCTCTCGATGCTCGAGAAGGATTGTCTTCCGGTCGTGCCGAGCCGCGGCTCCCTCGGCGCCAGCGGCGATCTCATCCCGCTCGCGCATCTGGCGCTCGGAGTCATTGGAGAAGGGGAGATCCGCCGCAACGGCGCGGTTGAGCCCGCCGCGTCCGCACTCATGGATTCGGGCCTTCACCCCATCGCGCTCCAGGCGAAGGAAGGACTCGCGCTCATCAATGGCACGCAGGCGGCGACCGCGCTTGGCGTGCTGGCGCTCCTCGAGAGCGCGCGCGTCATGCGCGCCGCGCATGCGGCCTGTGCGCTCTCGATCGAGGCTCTGTGCGGGTCGGTGAAGCCCTTCGACGCGCGCGTGCACGCGCTCCGTCCGCACCGCGGCCAGCGCGAGTCGGCGGACGCGATCCGCGCGCTTCTCGAGGGGAGCGGCATCCTCGCGTCGCATGCGAGCTGCGGACGGGTACAGGATCCGTATTCGTTCCGCTGCGCGCCGCAGGTGCTCGGCGCTTCGCTCGACGCGCTCCGCTTCGCCCGCGAGGTGATGCGCGTCGAGGTGAACAGCGTGACCGACAACCCGCTCTGCTTCACCGATCCGGACGAGGTGGTCTCGGCGGGGAACTTCCACGGACAGCCCGTGGCGCAGGCCCTCGACTTCCTCGCGATCGGAATGGCGGAGGTCGGCTCGATCGCCGAGCGGCGCTCGTTCCTCCTCCTCGATGCCGGCATGAGCGGACTGCCGCCATTCCTGAGCCGGAGCGCCGGGCTCGGTTCGGGACTCATGATCGTCCAGTACCTCCAGGCATCGCTCGTGAGCGAGGATCGGATGCTCGCGCATCCCGCCTGCACCGACACCGTCACGACGTCTGCGGGACAGGAGGACCACGTCAGCATGGCGATGCACGCGGCCGTGAAGGGGCTGGCGCTCGTGCGGAACGTGCGGCGGATCGTCGCGGCCGAGCTTCTCGTGGCGGCGCAGGGCATCGAGTTCCGCCGGCCGCTCCGCTCGAGCGACGCGCTCGAGGCCCTCCATCGCGGGATCCGCGATCGCGTGCCGGCGCTCGACGAGGATCGCCGGCAGGACCAGGATCTGGCCGCGCTCGATCGCTGGATCGAGGAAGACGGCCCCGCGCTCGCCGCGCGCATCCCGGAGCTCTAGCGTGGCGCGCCTCGAGAGGCCGCCGAAGGAGGACCGCCCCATGAATCGAACCGTGACCGACGCGCCGCCCAATCCACTGCGCGGCACGCCCCCGTCGGAGCCCATCCGCGCTCCGCGCGGACCGAACCGCTCCTGCAAGGGTTGGCCGCAGGAAGCCGCGCTCCGCATGCTCATGAACAATCTCGATCCCGAGGTGGCCGAGCGCCCCGAGGACCTCGTGGTCTACGGCGGGACGGGACGCGCCGCGCGCTCGTGGCCCGCGTACCACGGGATCGTGCGGTCGCTCCGCGCGCTCGAAGCGGACGAGACCCTGCTCGTGCAATCGGGAAAGCCGGTCGGGATCGCGAAGACGCATCCCGACGCGCCGCGCGTCTTGATCGCGAACTCGCTCCTCGTTCCCGCGTGGGCCACGTGGGACGAGTTCCGCGCGCTCGAGGCGAAGGGGCTCACGATGTACGGCCAGATGACCGCCGGCTCGTGGATCTACATCGGCACGCAGGGAATCCTCCAGGGGACCTACGAGACGTTCGCCGCGGCGGCGCACCGCTTCGGCGCCGATTCGCTCCGCGGCCGCTGGTGCCTGACCGCCGGACTGGGTGGGATGGGAGGCGCGCAGCCTTTGGCGGTCACCATGAACGAGGGCGTGTGCCTCGCGGTAGAGGTGGATCCGCATCGCGTGGAGCGGCGCCTCGAGACGCGCTACCTCGACAAGGCGACCTCGTCCGTGGACGAGGCGCTCCGCTGGGTGGACGAGGCCGTGCGGGCGGGGAAGGCGCTTTCGATCGGACTGATCGGAAACGCCGCCGAGGTGCTGCCCGATCTCGTGCGTCGCGGCGTGCGCCCCGATCTGGTCACCGACCAGACCTCCGCGCACGACGAGCTGAACGGTTACGTGCCGATGGGGCTGTCGCTCGAGGACGCCATCGCGCTCCGGGCGAAGGATCCGGCGGCGTACATCGAGCGCTCGGTCGCGTCGATGGGGACGCACGTGCGAGCCATGCGCGATTTCCAGAAGCAGGGCTCGCTCACGTTCGACTACGGGAACAACATCCGGGGGCAGGCGAAGAAGGCCGGCGTCGCCGACGCGTTCGAGATTCCGGGCTTCGTGCCGGAGTTCATCCGGCCCCTCTTCTGCGAGGGGAAGGGGCCCTTCCGCTGGGTGGCGCTCTCGGGCAATCCCAAGGATATCGCGGCAACCGACCGCGCCGCGACGAAGCTCTTCCCGGAAAACGACGCGCTCCAGCGCTGGATCCGGCTCGCCGGCGAGCGGGTCGCGTTCCAGGGGCTCCCGTCGCGCATCTGCTGGCTCGGCATGGGAGAGCGCGAGAAGTTCGGAGAGGTGCTCCACCGCCTCGTCGAGCGCGGCGACGTCGAGGCGCCGATCGTGATCGGCCGCGACCATCTCGACACGGGCTCGGTCGCGTCGCCCTATCGCGAGACCGAGGCCATGAAGGACGGGAGCGACGCCATCGCGGACTGGCCGATCCTGAACGCGCTCCTGAACGCGGTGTCGGGAGCGTCGTGGGTGTCGGTGCACCACGGCGGCGGCGTGGGGATCGGCAACTCGATCCACGCGGGAGTCGTCGTCGTCGCGGACGGGACGCCGGCGGGGCTCGCGCGCTTGAAGCGCGTGCTCACGAATGATCCCGCGATGGGCATCTGGCGCCACGCGGACGCGGGCTATCCGGAGGCGGTGGCGGTCGCGAAGAAGAACCGGCTCCCGATTCCAACCCAGGAATGACGCCGCCCGAGACCGGCCGCAGGGAAGCCGCGTGAGGGCCGACCTCCTCGTCCATTCCGCGGCGCAGCTCATCACCGCGCCCCCGGGCCGGAAGCCGCTCCTGGGCGCCGAGCTCGACCGACCGGTTCTGATCCAGGACGCCGCGATCGCGATCGTGGGGGAGCGGATCGAGGCGATCGGCACGTCGAAGGAGATCCTCGCCGCCTACCCGGAGCGCGACGTGCCGCGCGTCGTCGACGCGCGCGGACGCATGGTCGCGCCCGGCTTCGTCGACCCCCACACGCACCTTCCCTTCGCCGGCATGCGCGAGATGGAGTTCGACGCGCGCGCCCGCGGTGAGTCGTACGAATCGATCGCCGCCAAGGGAGGCGGCATCCGCGCGAGCGTGCGCCACCTCGCCTCGATCGACGAGGCCGCCCTCGCGGATCGCGTGGCCGCGCGCCTCGGAACGCTCCTCCGCCAGGGGGTCACGACGGTCGAGGCGAAGAGCGGCTACGGCCTCTCGTCCGCGGGCGAGATGAAGCAGCTCCAGGCCCTTCGCGCCGCGCAGCCGCGATCGCCGGTCGAGATCGTGCCCACGTTTCTCGGCGCGCACGCCATCCCCGAGGACTACCACGACCGGAGGACGACGTACGTCGAGCTCCTCACCCGCGAGATGATCCCCGAGGTCGCGAAGGCGGGGCTGGCCCGCTTCTGCGACGTCTGGTGCGACCGTGGGATCTACACCGTCGAGGAGTCGCGGACGATCCTCCTCGCGGGGAAGGCCCACGGGCTCCTGCCCAAGCTCCACGCCGACGAGCTGGGAGACGCGGGCGCCGCCGCGCTGGCCGCGGAGGTGGGTGCTACGTCCGCGGACCATCTCCTCTTCGCGTCCGACCCAGGGCTCGCCGCGATGGCGGAGAAGGGCGTGGTCGCAGTGCTTCTGCCCGGCACCGCGTTCACGCTCGGGCTCCCGTACGCGCGGGCGCGGTGGATGGTGGAGCACGGGCTCGCGGTCGCCGTCGCCACCGACTTCAATCCGGGCAGCACGATGTCGTCTTCGATGTCCCTCGCCCTCACCCTGGCCGTCACGCAGATGAAGCTGAGCCCGGCCGAGGCCTGGATGGCGGCCACGGCGAACGCGGCCTCCGCGATCGGGGAGGGAGCGCGCCTTGGCCGGATCCAGCCAGGGTTCCAGGCCGACTTCTGCCTCTTCGACTGCTCCGACTACCGGCACATCCCCTACCACTACGGGCAGGAGCACCTCCATTCCGTGGTCAAGCGAGGACGGGTCGTGGTGGAGGGGGGCAAAGCTTGGACTTGCACATGAGGTTTCCTTCGTAAGACCCTGATTTCAAGTCGCTTCGTACGGGTGATTGCTCCCCCGAGCGCTTCCACGCCAACCCATGAGGAGAGCCCATGAACGAGCTGGTGGAGTGCGTCCCCAACTTCAGTGAGGGCCGCAATAAGTCTTTAGTTCAGGCCCTGGTTGCCGAAATTTCGCGTGACCGGTCGATCCGATTGCTCGATCAGGAGATGAACGCGGATCACCACCGTTCCGTGGTCACTTTTGTGGGCGAGCCGGAGGCCGTGCTGGAGGCTGCTCTGAGAGGTGTCCGGAAGGCGAGCGAGCTGATCGACCTGAGGCAGCACCGGGGCGAGCATCCGCGCATGGGAGCGACGGACGTCCTCCCGTTCGTGCCGGTCGGCTCGACCACGCTCGAGCGCTGCGTGGCTCTGGCGCGCCAGGCGGGAGAGCGCATCGGACAGGAGCTGGGCATTCCGGTCTATCTGTACGAGGCGGCCGCGACGCGTCCGGCGCGGCAGAA
>DATEOQ010000281.1:0-9452 GCA_035273905.1 Candidatus Eiseniibacteriota bacterium
CGTGTAGCATCGCCGAAACGCCCGGCTTTTGAAGCTTCGGTCGGGGCGTAGCGCAGCCCGGTAGCGCACCTCCTTGGGGTGGAGGTGGTCGCAGGTTCAAATCCTGTCGCCCCGACCATTTTGCTGTCCGCAGCTCTGCCGCCTCGGGGCACGCCCCGGGGCGTCGTCGTTCTCGCGCGTGGGGGACTCGTGACCGACTTCGGGTATCTGCTCGCATCGACGACGGCGTGCACGCTCCCGCGTCCATGGAGCGAGGCCCTCGCGGCCGCCTTCGCGGATCTCTACACGTGGATCCACCCCAAGCGCGCTCGCGCCATCGAAGGCCGCCTTCGGCGCATTTGGTCCGAGACGGGGCGACCGGGCGCTCCTCCCAGTCCTCGCGAGACCTACCGCGCGTTCTCGCGAGCCGTCCTGGACTTCCTCGCGGCTCGGCCGGGGAAGCGCCTGCGCGTGCATCTCGACGATGAATCCCGAGCCATCCTCGAGCACGTGCGCGCGTCCGGGCGGGCCACCGTGATCGTGAGCGGTCACTTCGGCCCGTGGGAGGTGGCGCTTCAATGGCTCGCGCGGGAGATGGGCCCGGTGCATGCTCTCGCACAAGCGCATCGATCGCGCGCGGTGGAGCGATTCTTCGCGGCGAGGCGCGCCGCCTTCGGGGTGCGCACCTTGAGCGGGGAACGGCCGGTCTCGGTCGCGCTCGGGCATTTGCGTTCCGGCGGATGGATCGCGGCGCTGGCCGATCGAGGCTCTCGCGTACGCATCCTGAATCGGCGACCCATCGTAGGCCGGAGCGGCCTCGTGCCTCTGGATCCCACCCCGCTCCTTCTGGCGCGCCGCGCGAATGCGCAGATCCTCGCGGGCGTCGCGTCTCGCGCCAGCGATGGAGCCATCGAAGTCCGCTTCCATCCGCCGTTCACCATTGAGAACAGCCTCGAGGACGGCGAGGCCACGCTCCAGCAGTTCTTCGACGCTCACGTCCGCGCGCACCCTACCCAGTGGTTCCACTGGGCCGGGACCGCGGGGTGAAGCTCGTCGCGGTGATTCCCGCCAAGGACGCGGCCGGGACCATCGGTGACGTTGTGCGCTCGCTTCGCGCGAAGTTTCCCGATGGCGAGGTCGTCGTCGTGGACGACGGATCCACCGATGAGACGGCCGCCAGAGCGGAGGAAGCGGGCGCCACGGTCGTCCGCCACGAGATCAACCAAGGGAAGGGCGCAGCACTCCAGTCGGGCTTTGACGAGGCGCTCCGCCGCCAAGCGGACGCCGTCCTGGCGCTCGACGCGGACGGACAGCACGACGTCAACGCGGCCCCAGGCTTGATCGCCGCGCTCGCCGGCGCGGACCTCGTCATCGGCTCGCGCGAATGGGACCGAACGGGCATGCCGTGGCTTCGCCGCAAGACCAACGACGTGACCACCTGGTGGACCTCGTATCTCGCCGGCCAGCGCGTCCCTGATTCGCAGTCCGGTTACCGCGCCATCAAAGCTCCGGTGATCCGCGCGGTGCGTCCCCTGAGCCGCCGGTTCGAGTACGAATCGGAGTTCCTCGTGCGCGCGGCGCGCCAGGGCTTCCGGATCGGCCAGGCGCCGATCCCGACTCTCTACAACGCGCCCGGCTCCCACATCAACCCCGTGCGCGACACGGCGCGCTTCATCCGCCTGGTCCTCCGGCTGCTGGCATCTCGATGATCGAGATTCTGGTCACGAACGACGACGGGATCGGAGCCGAGGGGATCCGCGCGCTCGCCAAGGCGATGGAGACGATCGGGAACATCACCATCATGGCGCCGGATCGCGAGCAGAGCGCCACGAGCCATGCGCTCACGCTCCACCGTCCGCTTCGCATGCGCAAGCTTTCCGAGCGCGAGATGAGTGTCGACGGCACCCCGACGGACGCGGTGCTCTTGGGTGTCCACGGCTTCCTCAAGGAACGCCCCGCGCTCGTGGTCTCGGGCATCAACCATGGGCCCAACATGGGGAACGACGTGCTCTACTCGGGGACCGTGGCCGCGGCGAGCGAGGGAACGTTCCTCGGCATCCCGTCCATCGCCATCTCCCTCGCGACGTGGGACTCGGCCGACTTCGGTCCCGCCGCCCGCGTGGCCCGAACGCTCGTCGCTCAGCTCCTCAGACGCGGTCTTCCGGGCAAGACCTGCCTCAACGTCAACATCCCCGCGATTCCCTATGACCAGATCAAGGGCGTCCGGGTGACCCGGCTGGGAAAGCGGGTCTACCGCGACGTGATCGTGGAAAAGACCGATCCGCGAGGTAAGCTGTATTACTGGATCGGCGGCGAGGAGCCCACCTGGGAGAACGACGACTCGAGTGATTTCACCGCCGTCGAGCGCGGGTACGTGTCGGTCACGCCGCTCACGTTCGAGCTGACCGACTACAAGGAGCTGGTCGACCTCGAGGCGAAGGGACTCTCCCTCGATGAATCCGCATCATCGTGACCTGAGCGTCGCCCGGCGGCGCATGGTGGAGGAGCAGCTCCGCCCGCGCGGCATTCACGACCCGCACGTGCTCCGGATCATGCAGGCCATGCCGCGGCATCTCTTCGTGGACGACACGCTCTCCGCGAGCGCCTACTCGGACCACGCGCTCCCGATCGGCGAGGAGCAAACGATCTCGCAGCCGTTCATGGTCGCGCTCATGACGCAGGCGCTCGACCTGACCGGGAACGAGAAGGTGCTCGAGATCGGGACCGGATCGGGGTACCAGACCGCGATCCTCGCGGAGCTGGCGGAGCGGGTCTTCACGATCGAGCGGATCCCGGCGATCGCTCAGACCGCGCGCGAACGGCTCACCGCGCTCGGCTACTCGAACATCGTCTTCCGCTGCGCGGACGGCACGCTCGGCTGGCGCGACATGGCCCCGTTCGACCGCATCCTCATCACGGCCGGCGCGCCCCACCTGCCCACGTTCTTGGAAGAGCAGCTCCAGCCGGGCGGGATCGCGGTCGTGCCGGTGGGGCTGAGCGAGAACCAGTCCCTCATCAAGGCGACCCGAACGCCTGAGGGTCTCGCGCGCCGGGTGCTGTGCGGATGCACGTTCGTGCCTCTGATCGGCCGCGAAGGCTGGGCTGCGGGCGAGGTTGGTTGACCCTCCCGCGTTGCGACTGATACAATCGCGCGCCTGAGAAAAGATTCCATCGATGCGGTTTGCGGCCGAGGATCGGGGCGTGGCTCAGCCTGGTAGAGCACCTGGTTCGGGACCAGGGGGTCGGAGGTTCAAATCCTCTCGCCCCGACCATGACCCTCCGCATCGGTTCGACTCATGAGCGCGTTGGGGTCCCGTCGGTGACGGAGACCCAGCGCCTCGCGGCCCGGATCTCGGGACGCGTCCAGGGTGTCGGCTACCGCTGGTTCGTCCAGGCCGAGGCGGAGCGGCTGCACCTTGGTGGGTCGGTGCGGAATCTGCCGGATGGGGCGGTGGCGGTGGAGGCGGAAGGTCCGCGGCCCAAGCTTCTCGATCTCCTGAACCGACTTCGCGAGGGACCTCCGGCGGCGCGTGTCGAGCGCGTCGACGTCGACTGGCTCGCTCCCCACGGCCAAACCCAATTCCGAATCCTGTCGGCTGAGTGATCCCATGACCGAGAATCCACGCCGTTTCGTGTCCGAGCTGTCCGAGGCCATGCGTACGGGCCTCGAGCGGGGCGCGCTCACGAACGACGATCTCGATCCGCTCCTCCATTCGTCCGACTTCGACGCGGGCGCCTTCGACCTCTTCCTCGCGGAGGCGCGCCGTCAGGGCATCCGCCTTCCCGAGGAAGCGAAAAGCGAAGTGCTCCCCTCCGTCGATAGTGATCACACGATCGGGAGCCTCGAGCGGCGCTACCTGAAGGAGATCCAGCGCTACCCGATCCTCGAGCGGGACGAAGAGCGGCGCCTGTGGATCTCGATGCGTCAAGGGGACGAGGAATCGCGTCGCGCGTTGATCCTCGCCTACCTCCGGCTGGTCGTTTCCCTCGCGCGCGTGTACCGGAATCGCGGCGTGGAGTTCCTCGATCTGGTGGAGGAAGGGAACCTCGGGCTGATCACCGCCGTGGATCGCTTCGACGTGGATCGCGGCATCCACTTCAGCACGTACGCCACGTGGTGGATCCGCCAGGCGCTCGCGCGCGGTGTGGCGAACCAGTCGCGCACCGTGCGGATCCCGATCCACGTGCTCCAGATGATGCGCAAGTTCGTGGCGACGCAGCGCCGGCTCGAGTCCGAGCTGCGGCGCAAGCCCGAGGCGGGCGAAGTGGCCCAGGAGATGGGACTGCCCGAAGCTCGCATCTTCCGGCTCGAGAGCCTCGTCCAGTCCATCCACACGCTCGACGTGGACATGACCAACGAGGCGTTCCATGGGCTGATCGAGTCCGAGGCCATCGAGCAGCCGCCGAGCCTCGACGAGATCATCGAGATGCAGATCCGCGACCAGCAGCTGAACGAGATGCTGAAGCGGCTCTCGGGTCGGGAGGAGGCGATCCTCCGGCTCCGTTACGGGTTCTACGACGACCGCCCCCGCACCCTCGCCGAGACAGGGGAGCACTTCGGGCTCTCGCGCGAGCGCATCCGCCAGCTCGAAGAGCGCGCGCTCCTCAAGCTCCGCCATCTGCTCGAGACGGAAACCGGCGACGCGCGGGCGTCAGTCCACTAGGTACCGCCGGTTCCCCTCGCCCGAGCCGGAGCCGCCCTCGATAGCAGCGCCATTCAACTGCGGCCTCGGGCCGCCACCTACGAAAGGAGACCGCATGCTGCTCGTTCGCGAGATCATGTACTGCAAGCCCGGCAAGGTGAAGGCGTTCGTGGAGAAGTCCCTGGCGATGAACAAGCTCATGAAGAAGTCGAACCAGGGGTCCATGCGTGTGATGACCGACTTCTGTGGCGAGCAGTTCTGGATGTGCGTGATGGAGATGGAGGTGCCGAACATGGCGGCCTTCGAGAAGATGATGAGCGGAGAAGGCGAGAGTGCGGAGTCGATGAAGGAATTCGAGGCCATCATGAAGGGCTACCACGATCTCGTGGAGCGGGGACGGCGGGAGATCTACAAGATCGAAGGATAGGGGACTAAGTTGAGAGGGGTCGCCAGGTGGCGGCCCCTCTCGTCATCCGGTCCCGAAGCTCCGGGTGAGGTGCCGAACACTCAGTGGTGCTTGTAGTACTGCACCGCCCGCTCGTGCTTCTGCGCCGCCTGGCGCGAAGAGAACGTGCCGAGGTTGCGCCGCTTACCGGTCTTCGGGTTCTTCTTCATCGAATACAGGCGGTATTGACCGTCCTTCAGTTTGCGAATCATGACTCCTCCCATCCGGGCCTTCGCAGGCGCCCTTACTAAGATCCTGAACCTCGGCCTAACGCCGCACAAGCGCACTTAGCGAACCTGCTAGACTTTTCCACCTGAGTTAAGGGCGGCCGTCTGGTCCATGGAGGCGTCATGAAGAAGTCAGAATCGACGAAGCCGGCTTCGGAATTGATCGACGGGCGAATCGAGGAGCTCGGGGACTGGCGGGGAACGACGCTCGCGCGAGTCCGCAAGCTCATCCACGACGCGGATCCCGAGATCGTGGAGGAGTGGAAGTGGATGGGGACGCCCATCTTCTCCCACGACGGGATCGTCTGCACCGGCGAAACCTACAAGAGCGTCGTGAAGATGACCTTCGCCAAGGGAGCTTCGCTGGACGACCCGTCCGGCCTGTTCAACTCCAGCCTCGACGGCAATGTTCGGCGCGCGATCGATATCCATGAAGGCGAGGCGATCGATGAGAAGGCCCTGAAGGCTCTCATTCGCGCGGCCGTTGCGCTCAATGTCGAGGGGAAGAGCAAGGCGAAGACGCGCCCGAAAGCCGCGGCGGTCAAGACCGCGAAGAAGGCGACGAAGAAGGGGGCGAAGTGATGCGGAAGCGGTTCTTGGGTCCGAACCGGTTGGAGGTCTCGGCGATGGGGCTCGGGTGCATGGGCATGAGCTTCGGCCTGGGTCCGGCACCCGACCGCAGCGACATGATCGCGCTGATCCGCGCAGCCGTGGCGCACGGGGTCACATTCTTCGATACGGCTGAAGTGTACGGACCGTTCACCAACGAAGCGCTCGTGGGCGAGGCGCTCAAGCCCATGCGCCAGGACGTGGTGATCGCGACGAAGTTTGGCTGGAATGTCGATCCCGAGACCGGCACGCAGAGCGAGGGCCTCAACAGCCGCCCCGAGCACATTCGCGCCGCGGTCGACGGGAGCCTACGGCGACTCCAGACATCCTACATCGACCTCCTCTATCAGCACCGCGTGGATCCCAGCGTGCCCATCGAGGACGTCGCAGGGACCGTGAAGGACTTGATCGCCGCGGGGAAGGTCCGGCACTTTGGCCTGTCCGAGGCCGGCGTGCGTACGATCCAAAGTGCCCACGCGGTGCTGCCCGTCACGGCTGTCCAGAGTGAGTACTCGCTGTGGTGGCGCGAGCCGGAAGCGGAGATCTTCCCCGCACTGGAACAGCTCGGCATCGGATTCGTGCCGTTCAGTCCTCTGGGCAAAGGCTTCCTCACCGGGCAGATCAACGAGACCACGACCTTCTCGGACAATGATTTCAGGAACACGGTTCCGCGGTTCTCGCCCGAGAACCGCAAGTCGAACCTGGCCCTCGTCGAATCGGTCCAGCGAATCGCCAAGCGCAAGGCCGTGACGCCGGCGCAGCTCGCGCTCGCATGGGTGCTGGCGCAGCACCCATGGATCGTCCCCATCCCAGGCACGACGAAGCTCCCACGAATGGAAGAGAATCTAGCTGCGGCGGATCTGGAGCTCACACCAGAGGATCTTCGCGAGATGGATGAGACCAGTGCGACGATCGTCGTGCAGGGGGCGAGGTATTCCGCAGCTTCACAGAGGTGGATCGATCGATAGGGCCAATCGCCCGCCCTCATCACCTCAGAACCTCACGAGCGAGGTTCTTTGCCCGGGGCTACGGGACGTCTTCGTGGCGGCGGGCGCGAGGCCGGACAGCGTCAGCTCGAAAGCCTGCTTGAGGAATTCACCCGTCGCAGGCTCCCCCCGAACGAACCGCCGGTAAAACATCGGACCGAAGAACAAGTCGACGGCCACCTCCGGGTCTTTCTGGGCCTCGCTCATGAGGGAGGGAACAGCCGCCCCGACAGCTCGCCGGCGGCCTCGGCCACCATGCGAACCTCGGTCCGGATCGCGTGCAGGGGGTCCGTGCCGGTTGGAGATGGGGCGGCCTCGGCGGCCAGCTCCAGCATGAGCTCGACGAGGAGAGCCGAACGGTTCGGCCATGATCGATTCGCTGCGCGGGCGTCCGCCGGTGGGGACGGTTCGACTGGGTCCAGCAGCATGTTCCGTCTCCATTATTTCCTGAATCGCTACGCTACGTATCGTATCTAACACCGACACAGAGCGCAAGAGCCGGTGCTCGAGAGCCCGGCGGTCCAACCGACCCATCGCAGGGAGGCACTCCAATGGCCCCGTCCGCCCCTAGTGCCCGTCATGTCGCGCGTATCCTGGCAATCGCCCTCGGTCTTCTGGCGGCGGCTCCGGCCTCGGCCGAGTGGACCCGTGTCACCGACCTTCCGGTCACCAAGGTGTTCTCGCTCTTTTCCAATGGCGACACGCTCGCCGCTGGCGTGGACACGGCGGTCTACTTCAGCACCAACAACGGCGCGGGCTGGCGTGCGTCGACCAAGCCCGCCCCGGCGGTGACTTCGATCCAGGGGCTTTGGGTCCGGAGCGGCCGCATCTATGCGGGCACGTTCGGTCAGGGCGTTTTCGTCAGTGATGACCGCGGCGCCACCTGGCAGGCGTTCAACCAGGGGTTGGTCGGAGGCATTCTCGATACCCAGCTCTTCATCTCGGATCTGGTCGTCCGGGGCGACAGCCTGTACGCAGCCACCTCGGGGGCCGGCGTGTACGTCCGCGGCCTGACCGGCGCGACGACGTGGAGCCACTTCGGAGGAGCATTCGAGGAGAATCAATCCTCGAACCTCAATCGCCTCGCGGTCGGCGGGTCCAGGCTTCTCGCGACCGCACCCGGCAACGGCTTCGTGTTCGTTCACGATCCCGGCGACCCCGACTGGACCGTCTCCAATCTCGACAATGTGGGGCCTCATGCCGGACTGGCGTCGCAGTCGGTGGTGTTTACCGGCACCGCCTGGGTTGTCGGGACGAACTCGGGCATCTTCCATAGCACCTCCGGTCAGGAACCCTGGTCGCGCCTCAACCCGGGGCTCGGGTCCGTGAACTGGGCCGAGGTCGCGGTGGACAAGCAGCATCTCTTTTTCGCCTTCGATGTGGTCACGGGCGCGTGGCTGGAGGAGAGCGACGACGATGGCGCCAGCCTGAACAACGCTGAATTCCAGCCCGGCGAGTTCGTCTTCAAGCTTGCCCCGGGCAAGGACGATCTCTACGCCGCGAGGGCAGATGGCCTCTGGCGTCGTCCGCTGGGCGCGGTGACGTCCGTGCCCGTGGACGCCGCTTCCGGTGCGCTTCAGTTCGCAGTCGCAGGACGTCAGCCCTTTGGAAGCGGAACGCGTCTGCGCTTCCAGCTGCCGCGGGATGAAGCGATTTCGATCGAGCTGTTCGATGTGCAGGGAAGGCTCGTGGGACCGCGGATCGAGGGATGGCAGTCGGCCGGCTCCCATGAGATCGCTCTCGATGCCCGCTCCTTGGGCGCCGGGGTCTATCTCGCTCGCCTTACCGCAGGCCGGACGAGGGAAGTCGTGCGGCTGATCCACGTGCGGTAGCCTGGTCGAAGAAGGGACGCTTGGAGGGGAAGACTCCGAGCTGACCTAGGGGTCCCTTCGGCCGGATGTCCGACGTCCCGGCCGCGTGGCGGGCCGCCGCACCCGGGTGGCGGGTTTGAGCCCGGCCATGACGTTCTCGTACAGCTGACGCAGGAAGCCGTTCGTCGCGCGTTCCTGGCGGATGAGCGTCCGATAGAAGAGCGGGCCAAAGAAGAGGTCCACCGCAAGCTCCGGAGAAACGTTCGCCCGCAGGGCTCCCGCCTCCTGGGCCTTGCGGATCACATCGGCCGTCGCCTTCCGCCGGGGAGCGAAGAGTCCCACGAGAAGCGCGTCACGGACTTCCGGATCGTTCAGGGCCTCACTCAGAAGAGCCATGAGAAGTCGACCCGGAGGGGCGTCCACGGCCTCGCCCACTCGGTGGAGCTCTGTTCGTAGCGCGCGCATCGGATCCGGTCCGGCCGGCGGGGGAGCCGCTTGCTCCGCCATCGTGAGGAGCAGCTCAACCATCAGCGCCGCCCTATGCGGCCACCAGCGATAGATCGTCGTCTTGGCGACGCCCGAGCGCTCCGCGATGGCTTCGATGGTTGCGGCAGGATAGCCGCCCTTTTCGAAGAGCTCGCTCGCCGCCGTCAGGGTCGCATGGCGAGCACGCTCGCTGCGCGGTCGCCCTCCGGCCGCGGCCGGTCGGGCTGTCCGTCGTGATGTCATAGCCGCAAGGATACGCTACACAC
>DATEOQ010000282.1:0-3063 GCA_035273905.1 Candidatus Eiseniibacteriota bacterium
TCCGAAGGGGCGGGAGCCGGCGCCGGTTCAGCTGTCGAGGCTCCTCCACGCGCACGAGGTCGTTCTCAAGGAAGCCCGGACGATGGCGCACGAGGCCGACGATCGCGCGGACGACGGTACGAACGACCTCCTCGTGAGCAACGTCATCCGCACGAACGAGCAGCAGGTCTGGTTCGTGAGCCAGCACCTGGTGAATTCCAAGTGATCGTGCCGGGGCAGCGGCGCCCCGGCTCCATACCCGAGGAGAGGACATGAAGACGACCGACACCCAGATGGCGGACGCCATCCTCGAGCAGATGGAGCGGGAAGCGCCGCGCACGCGGCGCGTCCTCGAGCAGGTTCCCGAAGGGCGCGACGACTGGAAGCCGCACGACAAGTCGATGCCGCTCGGGCGGCTCGCGAACCTGGTCGCGATGATGCCGTCCTGGGCCGCGATGATCGTGGGTCAGGACGAGCTGGACGTCATGCCGAAGGAGGGTCCGTCCGCGGAGTATTCGAAGCAGGCCAGGACGCGGGCGGAGCTCCTGGAGGCCCACGAGAAGGCGATGGAGCAGGCGCGCGCGGCCCTCAAGACCGCGAGCGACGAGCACTTGATGAAGACCTGGAAGCTGCTGGCGTCCGGGAAGGTCGTGGGAGAGGATCCGCGCCACACGGTGCTCGAGGACACGATGGGACACCTCGCGCACCATCGAGGGCAGCTCACCGTCTACCTCAGGATGAACGACGCGATGGTGCCCTCGGTCTACGGACCGACGGCGGACGACCCGCGATTCGCGTAGCCGTGGTCACCGCGTTCGATCTGGCGTGAGCGCACCCGAGGTGGACGAGCGGGACGTGCAGCGGATCCTGCGTCGCGACTATCCGGAGCATGTCGACGAGGTCCGGAAAGCCATCCTCGGTCTCTCGGTCATCGAGAAGACGCGGGTGGTTCTCGCGTGTCTCAAGCTGGGCTCGGGGCAGATCGAGAAACTGAGGTACCAGATCCACGAGGCCCCAGGCTACTACCGCGATATTCTGGGCCACGCGGAGACGCCGGGTTACATGAAACGGTGGAGCCGGTGGGAACGGCTGTCAGCCGAGGAGCGGCAATCGATCGAGGAGGAGGATCGCCGCCAGTACGAGGAATGGCTGCGACGGTGAGGCCTGAAGAGGGCGTTCAGCGCGACCGGCGGCGGTAGGCGTCCCTCAGCTCCTGCGTCAGGACCGCGGGGTCGCCGCGGCGCGGCAGCCGCGCGAGGGCGGAGACGGTGGCCCGGAGCTGCTCGAAGTACGTGCAGCAGGCGGGGCACTCGTCGAGGTGCTCCCGGAAGCCGGCGTGCGACTCGGACGGGACGCGGCTCTCGATGGCGTCCCCCATGAGATCGATGGCTTCGTAACAATTCATCGGATCCCCCGCGCCGCCACGCGCCCCACGCTCTCGGACGGGGCGGCCCCCTCCGAGGTTGCTCCATCGCGCATGTACCGATCGAGCGCCTGCCGAAGCTTCGCTCGCCCCCGATGGAGGATGACCCGGACATTCGTCTCGCTGAGGGCGAGAATGTTACAGACTTCCTCCGCGGACAATCCTTCCACGTCCCGCAGGAGAACCACCTGGCGCTGCATCTCGGGGAGGCGGTCCATCGCCGCTTGAAGGACCTGGAGCGCCTCCTGGCTCTGGTAGATGGCCTCCGGGTCGACCACGGACCAGGGGACCGGGGTCTCCTCCCAGAGCCCGCGCCGCCCTTGGCCCGGCTCCCATTCCACCTCCGCGGCGCGCGCCGCGGCCCGCGCGTGCAAGCGAGCGTCCCGCGCCGCGATCGTCCGTGCGCGCCGGACGAGGATGCTGAAGATCCACGTCTTGAGCGACGCGCGTCCCTCGAACGCATGGAGGCCGCGGATCACGGCGAGCCACGTCTCCTGCACGATGTCCTCGGCCAGGGCCGGGGAGGACGTGAACGTCCGGGCGAAATCGAGCAGCCCGGGCGCGAGGTCGGCGACGAGACCGGCGAATGCCGCTTCGTCGCCATCCTTGAGCTTGGCCAGGAACGGGGCTTCGATGTCGGACACGGGGCGCTCCTCCATGGAAGCCTAGACGGTAGCAAAGGTGGGCCGAGGCCGGAACGTCGTTGTGTAACGGGGCAGCACCCCCGAGGACTAACCAGTGCGGTCCGCCCGACCGGTGCGGCCGGATCACGATCGGGAAAAACATGGGAGAGCGGCGGGTGGTCTGGAACGGGACCCGCGGTGGGCATTCCTCGCGGGACCGGGCCGGTACTCGGTTCAACTCGGTGCAGGTGAGACGACAACCACCCGGAATCGAACTGACTCTGCTTCGACGAGAATCCCCGCCGCGTCTCCTCCCGTCCCGAACGGCTACCTGACCGTTCGGGGCGCTCCATCGAGCGCGCTCTCGGCGCGCGGCCGTCAAGCCCTGAGTGCGGCCAGCACCTCTTCCAGCATCTTCTTCGCGTCGCCGAAGAGCATCCGGTTGTTGTCCTTGTAGAAGAGCGGATTGTCCACGCCCGCGTAGCCCGACGCCATGCTCCGCTTCATCACGATCGACGTGCTGGCCTTCCACACCTCGAGCACGGGCATGCCCGCGATGGGGCTGGACGGATCGTCCTCCGCCGAAGGATTCACGATGTCGTTCGCGCCGATCACCATGACCACGTCCGTGCCGGGGAAGTCTTCGTTGATCTCGTCCATCTCGAGCACGATGTCGTAAGGCACCTTCGCCTCGGCCAGGAGCACGTTCATGTGTCCCGGCATCCGCCCCGCGACCGGGTGGATCGCGAAGCGCACGTTGACGCCGCGCTCCCGGAGAAGCTTCGTGATCTCGTAGACGGTGTGCTGGGCCTGGGCGACCGCCATTCCGTAACCGGGCACGATGATGACGCTCTTGGCCTCGCGCAGGAGCTCCGCGGTCTCTTCGGCGGTGATGCTCTTCACTTCGCCCGCCGGCTGCGCACCGGCTGCAGGCGCCTTGCCTTCTTCGGCGCCGAAGCCGCCGAGGATGACGCTCAGGAACGAGCGGTTCATCGCGCTGCACATGATGTAGCTGAGGATCGCACCGGACGAGCCGAC
>DATEOQ010000283.1:0-2850 GCA_035273905.1 Candidatus Eiseniibacteriota bacterium
TGGTGGCCCGGGTCATCGAGCGCGAGCGTCCCGAGGCGCTGCTCCCGACCGTGGGCGGCCAGACGGCGCTGAACCTGGCGATGGACCTGGGCGAGAAAGGAGTGCTGGAGCGCTTCAAGGTCGAGCTGATCGGCGCCAAGATCCCCGCGATCAAGACCGCGGAGGACCGGAATCTCTTCGGAGCCGCGATGGCGCGCATCGGGCTCGAGATGCCCGCGGGCTTCTACGCCCGCACCCCGGAAGAGGCGCTGACCGGCATGCGCCAGCGGAAGATGGATTTCCCGTTGATCATTCGCCCGTCGTTCACGCTCGGGGGAACGGGCGGGTCGATCGCCTATCACCCGGAGGAGCTGGAAGCGGCGGTGAAGTGGGGGCTCCAGCAGAGCCCGGTGCAGCAGGTGCTGGTCGAGGAGTCGGTGATCGGCTGGAAGGAGTACGAGCTCGAGGTCATGCGCGACCTCGCCGACAACGTCGTCATCATCTGCTCGATAGAGAACTTCGATCCGATGGGCGTGCACACCGGCGACTCCATCACCGTCGCCCCCGCCCAGACGCTCACCGACAAGGAATACCAGCGCATGCGCGACGCTTCCCTCGCGATCATCCGCGAGATCGGCGTCGAGACCGGCGGCTCCAACATCCAGTTCGGCGTCAATCCCGCCGACGGCCGGATGGTCGTCATCGAGATGAACCCGCGCGTGTCGCGCTCGTCCGCCCTGGCCTCCAAGGCCACCGGCTTCCCCATCGCAAAAATCGCGGCCAAGCTGGCGGTGGGTTACATGCTGGACGAGCTGCGCAACGACATCACGCGCGAGACGCCCGCCTCCTTCGAGCCCGCCATCGACTACTGCGTGGTGAAGTTCCCGCGCTGGGCGTTCGAGAAGTTCCCGGAGTCGGACGAGACCCTCACCACCCAGATGAAGTCGGTGGGCGAGGTCATGGCGATCGGGCGTACGTTCAAGGAAGCGCTGGGCAAGGCGGTGCGCTCGCTCGAGCAGGATCGCTTCGGCCTCACCCTCGACCGCCCGATCGCGGACCTGGACGCGCTCCGCCAGAAGATTCGCATCCCCAACGCCGAGCGCTGCTTCGCCCTCGCCGAGGCGTATCGCCGCGGACTCGGGACGGAGGAGCTCCACACGCTGTCCGGCATCGACCCCTGGTTCCTCGACAACCTCCGCGAGATCGTGGAGCTCGAGCCGCGCATCGCCGGCGCCGGGCTCGCCGACGCCGGCACGCTCCGCCGCGCCAAGCAGATGGGCTTCTCCGACGTGCGCATCGCCCAGCTGACCGGCAGCACCGAGAACGAGGTGCGCCAGGCGCGGACGCGCGCGGGCATTCGCCCCGTGTACAAGATGGTCGATACCTGCGCGGCGGAGTTCGTCGCCCACACGCCCTACCTCTACTCGACCTACGAGGAGGAGGACGAGGCGCCGCCGACGAGTCGGGAGAAGGTGATCATCCTGGGGAGCGGGCCCAACCGCATCGGCCAGGGCATCGAGTTCGACTACGCCTGCGTCCACGCCGCCTTCGCGTTGAAGGAAGTCGGCGTGGAGGCGATCATGGTGAACTGCAACCCGGAGACCGTCTCCACCGACTACGACACCTCTGACCGCCTTTACTTCGAGCCGCTCACGTTCGAGGACGTGCTGAACATCGTGGAGCGCGAGAAGCCCCGCGGCGTCATCGTGCAGTTCGGCGGGCAGACGCCGCTGAAGCTGGTGGTGCCCCTGCAGCGCGCGGGCGTGCCCATCCTGGGCACGCCGTCGGACGCCATCGACCGCGCCGAGGACCGCAAGCGTTTCTCCGCCCTGCTGGAAAAGCTCGGCCTCGCCCAGGCGCCGGGGGCCACCGCGCGCTCGTACGACGAGGCGGCGACCATCGCCGCCAACATCGGCTACCCCGCCCTCGTCCGCCCCTCCTACGTGCTGGGCGGCCGCGCCATGCAGATCGTCTACGACGCCGACGACCTCCGCACCTACATGACGGAGGCGGTGCGGGTGAGCCCCGAGCATCCTATCCTCGTGGACAAGTTCCTCGAGGACGCCCTCGAGATCGACGTGGACGCCATCTGCGACGGGGAGCGTGTGGTGGTGGGCGGGGTCATGGAGCACGTGGAGAAGGCGGGCGTCCACTCCGGCGACTCCGCGTGCGCCCTGCCGCCCTACTCGCTGGGCGACGATCAGATCGCCACGATCAAGCGGCAGACGCGCGCGCTGGCCCTCGAGCTCGGCGTGATCGGCCTCCTCAACATTCAGTTCGCGATCAAGAACGACACCGTCTACGTGCTCGAGGTGAACCCGCGCGCCTCCCGCACCGTGCCGTTCGTCTCCAAGGCCATTGGAGTACCGCTGGCCAAGCACGCCACCAAGATCATGCTGGGGCGCCACCTCGACGATCTCGGCTTCACGGAGGAGCGCGAGCCCGAGCACATCGCGATCAAGGAAGCGGTGTTCCCGTTCGTGAAGTTCCCCGGCACCGACGTGGTGCTGGGCCCGGAGATGAAGTCCACCGGGGAGGTCATGGGCATCGACCGCGACTTCCGCAAGGCCTACGTGAAGTCGCAGATCGCCGCGGGCTCCCCCCTCCCCACGTCCGGCAAGGTGTTCGTCTCGGTGAAGAACCGGGACAAGCGCGCGGCCATGGGCATCGCCCGGCGCCTGGCCGAGATGGGCTTCGGCCTCGTCGCCACCGCGGGCACCGCCAAGCTCCTCGCGATGCAAGGCATGACGGTGGAGCCCGTGCACAAGGTGGGCGAGGGCTATCGCCCGAACATCGTGGACCTCATGAAGCGCGGTGAGATCGCGCTGGTCTTCAACACGCCCGAGGACGGTCGCGCGCGGAAGGACTCGT
>DATEOQ010000284.1:0-2742 GCA_035273905.1 Candidatus Eiseniibacteriota bacterium
GGGTGGTCAACCTGGCCCGCGCGGCGCGAAACGCGTCGTCGCTCCGCACGCGCCAGCCGCTCCGCCGCCTCGCCGTGGCGGGGCTCGGCGATCGCGAGGCTCAGGAGCTGGCCGGGCTGGCCAGCATCGCGCTCGACGAGCTCAACGTGAAGGAGCTGGTCCTGAACGTGGATCGGGCGGATCTCGTCTCGGTGACGGTCAAACCCAACTTCCCCGTTCTCGGTAAGAAGGCCGGGCCGGCAATGAAGGAGGTCGCGGCCAGGATCGGAGAGACCGCGCCGGACGTGATCCGCGCGGGTATCGCGGGAGGCGGCTGGGAGGTGGAGGCCGGCGGGCGTTCCTTCACGCTCGTAGCCGACGACGTTTTGGTGGTGGAAGCATCCAAGCAACCCTGGGTCGGGCTCGCCGACGGGACGATCGCGGTCGCCATCGACACGACCCTGGACGAAGAGCTCCGGACGGAAGGGCTCGTCCGCGAGTTCGCCCACCGGATCCAGGCGCTCCGCAAGAGCGCGGATCTGGACGTGACCGATCGGATCCGGTTGAGCTGGCAGCTCTCGCCGAACCTGGCGAAAGCCTGCGAGCGATTCGAAGAGTACATCCGCGAGGAGGTCCTGGCGGACGAGCTGGTGTCCCGCGCCCCGGCCGGCGGCACCGTCGAGGAATGGACGTTCGACGGCGAGCAGGCACGCGTGGGCATCGAGCGTGTGCACAAAGGAGGGTGACGTTGCTCACCAAGAAAGATCTCAAGCACTTCGAGGAGAAGCTCCTCGAGGAGCGAAAGAAGCTCCTGGGGCAGCTCGGCTATCTCGAGAAGACGATGACGCAGACGCAGCGTGACGCGGGAGGCGACCTCTCCGCGTACTCGTTCCACATGGCCGACATGGGCACCGACGCGATGGAGCGCGAGAAGGCGTTCCTCTTCGCCTCGGCCGAAGGCAAGCTCCTCTACAACGTGGACCAAGCGCTCCGCCGACTGTATCGCAGCGAGTACGGCATGTGCGGGTCCTGCGGCAAGGAGATCGGCAAGGCGCGGCTGGATGCGATTCCGCACGCGGGCCTCTGCGTGGAGTGCCAGGAGAAGCAGGAGAAGGAGGCGAACGCGACGCGCGGATGACGCGACGAGACGGGCTCTTCTACGGGTGCGCGGCGGCCGTCATCGCGGCCGACCAGCTCACCAAGGCGATCGCGTCCTCGCGGCTCCTCCCGGGACAGCCGGTACCGTTCCTGGGGGACGTCGCGCGTTTCACGCTCGTCCACAACACGGGCGCGGCGTTCGGGCTCTTTCCCGGAAGCCGCGGGCCGTTCATCCTGATCTCGATCCTCGCCATCATCGTCGTTTTGGCGCTCTTTCGGCGCGAGGCCTACCGCGGCCTCGCTCACCGAATTCTCCTCGGGTGTATTCTCGGCGGCGCCATCGGCAATCTCATCGACCGCGCGCGGCTCGGCTGGGTGGTCGATTTCATCGACGTGGGCGTGGACACCGTCCGATGGCCCGTGTTCAACGTTGCCGATAGCGCCGTGACCCTCGGAGTTCTCTTCCTTGCCTGGAATCTCTCCCGAGCGGGACAGCCCGCTCCCGATCCCGAAAGTTCACACCGTCCCGGCCTCGAGAGCGGGTGAGCGTCTGGACCGCTTCCTCGCGGAAGCAGAGCGGTCCCTGTCGCGGTCCGCGGTCCAGCAGCTCATCGACGGCGGGCACGTCCGGCTGAACGACGCGCCGGCCCGCGCCAGCCGGCGGGTCCGCGAAGGGGATCGCGTCGAAGTCGTCCGGCCGCGCCGCGCGCCCCAGGCGCTCCGGGCCGAGCCGATCCCCCTCGAGGTGGTCTTCGAGGACGCGCACCTCGCCGTGATCGCGAAGCCCGCCGGGATGGTGGTGCATCCGGCGGTGGGGCATCGGAGCGGCACCCTCGTACACGCTCTCCTTCATCGATACGGCGATCTCCCGGATGGAAGCGGAAGCGGCCCGGAGCGCGCGGGCATCGTGCACCGCCTCGACAAGGGCACGTCGGGACTCCTGCTCATCGCGCGCACGGACGAAGCGCATCGCGAGCTCGCCCGCCAGATCGAGGCGCGCGAGGTGAAGCGCGTCTACCGCTCGGTCGTCTGGGGCCACCTCGCGAAGAAGACGGGACGCATCGAGGCGGCGCTTGCCCGGAGCCCGCGCGATCGGAAAAAGATCGCGGTCGTCACGCGCGGCGGCCGCCATGCCGCGACGAGGTACCAGGTGCTCCGCGAAGGGGACTACCTCACGGAACTCCAGGCGACGCTCGAGACCGGCCGCACCCACCAGATCCGCGTCCACCTGGCTCACCTCGGTCACCCGGTGTTCGGAGATCCCGACTACGGCGGACGGCGGGGTCCCTTGATGAAGCTCGCCCCCTCGCGCCGCGCTCTAGCGGCGCTCCTCCTCGCCGACCTCGACCACCAGGCGCTCCATGCGGAGACGCTGGGATTCACCCATCCGGCCACGCGCGAGCGGCTGGAGTTCACGCGGGCGGTCCCGCCCGAATTCCAGGCCGTGCTCGACACGCTTCCGTGCGGGTCCTAGGCGTGGATTTCGGCCTCCGGAATTTGGGGCTCGCCCTGAGCGACCCCGGCGAGGCGCTTGCGACGCCCCTCCGCTCGCTTCGAATCAGTACGGTCCGGGACGCCCCGGGAGCCGTGGCCCTGGTCGTCCGTGAAGTCGAGGCGGGGGCCGTCGTCGTCGGAGCGCCGGAAGGACTGGAGGGGGAGGAGGGA
>DATEOQ010000285.1:0-3262 GCA_035273905.1 Candidatus Eiseniibacteriota bacterium
GAAGACCGACATCAAGACCTACGTGAACGAGAACAAATTCGAGTGGAACGCCGGCGGCGGGCTCCGCTACTTCTTCTCGCGGAACTTCAACCTCCGCTTCGATGGACGATTCTCGAGCGTGAAGGTCGTCGAGGGGAGCGGCCATGAAGGTAATGGCGAGGCCACCGTCGGTCTCGGATTCCTCTTCGGCGGTCACAAAGAGGAAGCTGCGGCCGAGGTGATTCCTCCTCCCGCCAATCAGCCGCCCACGGTATCGTGCGCGGCGGACCGCGCGCAGATCCTCCCGGGGGAGACGGCGACCATCACGGCCACCGCGGCCGATCCCGAGGGTGGACCTCTGACCTACGACTGGAGTGCCACGGGTGGGCACGTCTCAGGGACCGGTCCCTCGGCGACGCTCGACTTCACGGGCGCGAACCCGCCCGCGAACGCCGCTGTCAGCGTGAAGGTGACCGACGATCACGGCCAGAGCGCGACCTCCGATTGCACGGTGGCGCTCATGGCTCCGGCGAAGCCGCCGGAGGCCGTGTCGTGCATCTCCACGGGATTCCCGAAGAATGCGTCGCGGCTCAACAACGTGGACAAGGCCTGCCTCGATGACGTGGATCAGAGGCTCAAGGCCGATCCGCGCGCGCGTGTCGTCGTGATCGGACACTCCGACTCCAAGGAGACCGCGAAGACCATCGGCCAGGCGCGCGCCGAGGCTGTGCGCGACTACCTCGTCAAGGAGCGCGGCATCGATACCGCTCGCATCGAGGTTCGTGCGGCGACCGCGAATGCGGGCGCGGACGTGACCGAGCAGACGGCGAATCGGCGTGTCGAGGTGTGGTTTGTTCCCGAGGGCGCGTCGGTGCCAGGGATGTAGTCGAAAGTACAAGCAACTCGAGTGGGCGCGGGGCGGTTCCCAATGGAACCGCCCCGTTTCCTTTGACTTAGGCGGTCTCTGTGTCGCACCGGCACACCCTATGCAGAAGCAGGGACTCGATCATGTGCGTCCTTGCGAAAGAAAGAGCTGAAGCTGCCAGGAATCCGCGAATGGGCTCACGCGGACGCGAGGAGTCTCTTTGTCGAAAGAGCCTTCTCGGATCTTCGTTCTTCATTCTGGCGGTGACCCTTCTGCTCACCGTGTCGACCGCGCGGGCACAGACGTGGTCCCCGGTGGGACCTCCCGGCGGCACGGTTCGCGACCTCGCGCACGATCCCCGGACCCCGGACCGTGTGTACCTGGGAACCGCGGACGGCATCCTCTATCGCTCCGACGACGGCGGCGTGAACTGGACCCGGCTCGATCCCGGATTTCCGAAGCGGGGCATGAGCCTCGACGACATCGCCGTGGACGCTCGCAGCACGGTCTACGTGGGATACCGCGAGGTCTCGGGCAGTGGTGGCGGCGTCGCGCGGAGCACCGACAACGGCCGCACGTTCACCCTGCTTCCCGGGATTCAGGGAGAGTCGGTGCGAGCACTCGCGCTCTCGCCCTCGAACCGCCGCGTGATCGCGGCCGGCACGATGACCGGAGTGTTCCTTTCGCGCGATGCAGGGCAGACCTGGGCCCGCATCACGCCCAAGGACCATCCCGATCTGAAGAACATCGAGTCGCTCGCGTTCGATCCCGACGACCCGCGCGTCCTTTATGCGGGAACGTGGCACCTTGCGTGGCGAACGCGCGACGCAGGCGCCACCTGGGCGCCGATCCACGAGGGCATGATCGACGACTCGGACGTCATGACGATGACCGCGCTCCGCGACGATCCACAGGTGTTGTACGCCACGGCCTGCTCGGGGATCTATCGCTCCGAGGACGGTGGCGATCGCTGGACGAAGCTCAAGGGCATCCCGTTCTCGAGCCGCCGAACGCGGGCATTCGCGCTCAGCTCCGACGAGAGTCTGCTCCTGGCGGGGACGACCGAAGGCCTCTGGATCAGTAACGATCGCGGTCTAACCTGGACCAAGTCTCCCGACCGGGACCTCGTGATCAATGCCGTGCTCGTGCAGCGTGATGGCTCGATCCTCCTCGGCACGGACGAAGCGGGCATCGTGCGAAGCACGGATCACGGGGGCACGTGGGTCGCGAGCAACACGGGATTCGCCGAGCGCTTCGCGCTCCAGCTCCTGTTCGACCCGGAGGGACGCCTCGTTGTCGCCACCTGGGGCGCGCCGCGTTACGGCGGTGTGTACATGTCCGGTGGCATCGGCCGCCCCTGGGTGCATCTCTATGAAGGCCTCGAAGGGCATCAGGTCCTCTCGGTCGCGCTCCTCGAGGGCGGAATCCTCGCGGGGACGGAGGATGGGCTCTTCCTCCGCTCGCCCGAGGCGAAAAGCTGGCAACGCGTGCCCATCAGCCTGGGCGGCAAGGTTGTCACCCCGCGGGTGGCCGAGCTCCTAGTCTTAAAGTCGGGCGGCATCCTGGCCGCGACACGCGACGGTGTGATCGTGAGCCCCGACGGTGGGGAGACCTGGACTCGGCCCGAGACGGCGACCGCCGATGTGGGCGCCCTGGCGGCGTCGCCGCGGAATCCCAACCTCGTGGTGGCCGCTGGAGCGACCGGCGTCTATCGGAGCGTGAATGGCGGGCAGTCCTGGCGTCGCGTGTCGCTGCCGATGGACGTGAGCATGCACGCGCTCTCCTTCCTGCCCACCGACGATCGCGTGGTTCTCGCCACCACTACGGGCGGCCTGTTTCGCTCCGCCGATCGAGGCGCGACGTGGCGTCGCGTGAACGGTGGCGTCCCGCATTCGGATCTGACCGGCCTGGCCATCCAGCCGGACGGCGCCACCCTTTATGTGAGCGACTTCACGTGGGGCGGCATCTTCCGGAGCACCGACGGCGGCTCGTCCTGGACGCGCATGCCCACCGACGGACTTGGATCCGATCGCGTGTGGGCCATGACCATCGATCCCGCCGCGCCGGAGCGCCTGCTCGCGGCATCGTCCGCGGGTGGGGTGCATGTCTACATGCCCGCGGCAGCGCCCGCTCATCCTGTGCGGGAACCGCTCGTCCACTAAGCGGTACTGTCCAGACGGCATTGCGCCTTGATCCACATGGAATAATCCAGCAATCTGACGACGCTTCTCGGTCTTCGTGCAGCCATCGCTCCTTCAACCGGACGTCAAGATCCGGAGGTGAATGGCCAAGCGTCGCGTCATTCTCTGGGTTGGTTTGGGCTTCACGCTCTCGGTCTGCTTGCTTTTGACACGAGACTGCATTGATCTGTTCTGGCGCGGCCCCTCTCCAAGGCAGTATCCACGGTTGATGACCATC
>DATEOQ010000286.1:0-7821 GCA_035273905.1 Candidatus Eiseniibacteriota bacterium
TGGAGGAATCCACGGCGCTCTTCAACCAGATGATCCAGACGATCCTCGATCCCAAGCAGTACGCCGTCTGGATGGTGCCTGTCGTGGGCGCGCGTGTTCCGCGCGGTGGAGGCTGGGCATGAGTCCGAAGGACACGGACCCGAAATGCTTCAACCTGGGGGTGGAGGAACCCACCTGGCGACGCCGTTCGCGCTCTGGGGTAAGTAGCCGCCGGCGATGAGGGACCCATCGTAGATCGTGAGACACTGAACGACGCCGTTCAGGGTGGAGATCGGTGTCCATGTGCTGCCGCTCCACCTTCGCACGGGATCGACAAAGAACACCCCTCCCATGATGGGCGCTTCCTCGTACGTCGCCAAAGCCCGGACGTACACATAACTGCTCGGATGCTCGAGGCCGGGTAGGGAGTCCCACGCCGTGCCATTCCACCGTGCGGCATTCACGGCTGGAATTCCGCCTGCGGTCAAGAACTCGCCGCCCGCGACGAGCGTCGTTTCATCCGCGAGGAGAGCGATGACGGTCCCCGTGGAGTTCGTACCCCCGCCGATGCCGCTCCCCAGCGGCTCCCACGCGGCGCCGTTCCAGGCCGCGATGCTTTTCGTTGATACGCCCCCAGCCGTGTCGAACGACCCCGCGATGACCAAGCGGTTTTGGTACACGGTCATCGTGGTGACATAGCCGTTCAGGGTCTCTCCCATCTGCTGCCACGAGGTTCCGTTCCATCGCGCGACGTACGATACAGAGGTTCCCTGCACGACACCTGCGATGAGGTCCCCTTCGAAAAGCGCCAGGCACGAGACCGACCTGCGGTTCAGCCCTGCATCGAATGGCGTCCACTGGGTCCCGTCCCATGCGGCAATGGTGGGAAGGGTATCGCCGCTGACCTGTTTGAAAGCCGAGGAGCCCGCGATGAGCTTGCCGTCGTAGACGGCAAGCGCGTTGGTGCCGCTACCGATCGGATCCAGCCTGTTCCAGGTGGTTCCGTCCCAGGTGAGAAGGCTCGCGTCCTCCCCCCCCTGAAAATGAAAAAACTGGCCGCTGGCGACCAGAAGCCCGTTCCAGGTCGTCAGATGTTCCACGGCGGCGTAGTTGGCCGAGGGCCCTATGTCCTGCCACGATCCGGAAGGTTTGGGCTTGGTGGGTGTGTCGTCATCCGAGCAGCCCAGCAGGAGCGCGGATGCCGCGAGGACCACGAAACCGAAAGCGAGCCGGGTCCTGCGCAGGCGGAGCTGGGAGCCCATGGCGTCTCCTCCCGGACGGGGATGGATGCGGTGCGACCCGAGAAGAGTACGCGCCCGCGGCGCCCCGGGGCAACGTCCGTCCCCTTGATTCCATCTCGTCCTGCCCCTAAGCTGTTGCATCGTAACAGGCAGGCATGGCCGATGCCGGAGTACCACAGGCGGCCGCGGACCGCGCCTCGCGCGCGGTCTGAGGAAAGTCCGAGCTCCATAGGGCAGGGTGCTGGGTAACGCCCAGCGGGAGCGATCCCAGGGAAAGTGCAACAGAGAGCAGACCGCCTTGGGCGCAAGCCTGAGGTAAGGGTGAAACGGTGCGGTAAGAGCGCACCAGCGGAGGCGGCGACGCCTCCGGCTAGGTAAACCCCACCCGGAGAAAGACCGAATAGGGGACGATGAGGTGGCCCGCCTCGCTTGAGTCCCGGGTAGGTCGCTAGAGGCGCGCGGAGACGCGCGTCCCAGAGAAATGGTCGCCACGGAGCGATCCGACAGAACTCGGCTTATGAGGTACTCCGGTACATCGTCCATGCAGGCCACGATCCCGTCGCTCACCATCGGTCCGTACAAAGTCCACTTCGTCGCGGGCGGACGCTTCCGCCTGGACGGCGGCGCCATGTTCGGCGTGGTGCCGAAGGTCCTCTGGAATCGCGCCATGTCGGCCGACGAGCGGAACCGCATCCAGATGCGAATGACGTGTCTCCTCCTCGAAGGGAACGGTCAGAAGATCCTGGTCGACGCGGGCTCGGGCACGAAGGACGACCCGAAGTTCCGGGACATCTACGCCATCGAGGGGGCCGAGGGACTCACGCAGGAACTGGCTGCGCTCGGCGTGAAGCCGGACGACATCACCGCGGTCGCGATGACGCATCTCCACTTCGATCATTGCGGCGGTGGCACCACGCGCGGCGCGGACGGCAAGGTGAAGCCGACTTTTCCGAATGCGCATTACTTCGTGCGCCGGCAGGAGTGGGAGGACGCGCACCACGCGAACGAGCGGAACCGCGCGTCGTACATCGGGGACAACTACGATCCGCTCCACGACGCGGGGCAGCTCATCCTGCACGACAACGATCTCGAGATCCTGCCCGGAGTGTGGATGAAGAACTTGCCGGGGCATACGCTCGGCCACCAGGGCTGCTTCTTCGACATCCCCGGCGAGCGCGCGCTCTACACCGTGGATCTCATCCCGACGGCGGCGCACTTGCCGCTCGCCTACATCATGGGCTACGACCTCTATCCCATGATGACGCTGGAGACCAAGCGGGCCATCATGAAGCAGGCGACCGCCGAGGGCTGGCTCTTCCTCTTCGAGCACGACCCCGAGCTGTGCGCCATCCGGGTCGGGGGAAGCGAGCAGAAGGTCACGTTCGAGAAAGTGGCTTGACGGAGCGGGGCCAAGTCCCTATTCTGCCGCGCTTAGCACCTTTTTTCACGATCTCGCACGGGCCCCCGTTCGGGGCCTCTCCCAGGCCTCGTCCAGGGGTGCCCTGACAGGGAGTCTCGTGAGTCCGGTCGATCCGAACAGCACGGCCGCATTCATTCCCATCCTCATGATGGTCGTCGTCGCCACGGGCTTCGCCGTGGGGACGATCGCCGCTTCGTATTATCTGGGCCGGCGGGTCAATACCGCGGCCAAGCTCATGCCGTACGAGTGCGGCATCACCCCCGTCGGAAATGCCCGCGATCGGTTCCACACCCGCTTCTACCTCGTGGCGATGCTCTTCATCGTGTTCGACATCGAGACCGTGTTCCTCTACCCGTGGGCCGTCGTCTTCAAGCAGCTCGCCCTGTTCGGCCTCCTGGAAATGGTCGTGTTCATCGGGATCCTCCTCGCAGGCTTCGTCTACGTGTGGGGGAAGGGGGCGCTCGAGTGGGATTGACCCCGAATCTGGAGCACCTCGACCCGCTCAGCACGGACCAGCAGAAGGTGGTGGAGCGCTTCCGCTCGACGCTCGGCGACGCCGTGCTCCGCGAGCGCTCGTTCCGGGGCCAGCTGTCGATCTGGATCCGGCCGGAGTCGATCCTCGAGGCCTTGAAGCTCGCGAAGACCGATCCGGCGCTCGACTGCGCGCTCCTCGCCGACCTCACCGCGCTCGACATGCTCTGGCGGCAGGAGCCCGGGGAGCCGCGGTTCGAGGTGGTCTACAACCTCTATTCGTTCCGCCACAACCGCCGGTTCCTCCTCAAGACCGGCGTGAACGAAGGGCAGACGGTGCCGACGGCCACCACTCTTTGGCCGGGGGCCAACTACATGGAGCGGGAGGTCTGGGATCTGATGGGGATCCCGTTCGAGGGGCATCCCAATCTCGAGCGCATCCTCACGCCGGATGGCTGGCTGGGGCATCCGCTCCGCAAGGACTTCCCGACCATGTCCGACCAGTTCCCGAACGTGGAGAACTGATGGCGCTCTCGGACAAGGCGAAGAAGCAGATCCGGGATCTTCTCCAGACGTACGAGACGAATCAGTCGGCGCTCATCCCCGCGCTCCATGTGGCCCAGGGGGACCAGGGCTGGCTGAGCGAGGAGACGCAGCGCGAGGTGGCGGGCTTGCTCGAGGTGTCCGCGCAGGAAGTGCGCGGCGTCGTCTCCTTCTACACGATGTTCCTGCAGAAACCGGCGGGGAAGTACCTCCTCCAAGTGTGCCGCAATCTCTCGTGCAGCCTCCGCGGCGGTCACCGGCTCACGAAGCAGATCGAGGACAAGCTCCAGATCAAGCAGGGGGAGACGACGACGGACGGTAAGTTCACGCTCATCGAGGTGGAGTGCCTCGGCTCCTGCGGCACCGCCCCGGTGATGATGGTGAACGACGCGTACGTGGAGGACCTCACCCCGCAAGCCCTCGACAAGATGCTCGCGGAGCTCACGTAACGCGTGGATACCGCGTTCCTCATCGAGTCGGTGATCAAGGTCCACATCGTCCTGGGCTTCGTGCTGCTCGTCGTTCCGTTCATCGTGTGGGCGGAGCGGAAGGTGCTCGGGCACATGCAGGACCGGATCGGCCCCGAGCGGGTCGGCCCGTTCGGCCTCCTCCAGACGATCGCGGACGGACTCAAGCTCTTCATGAAGGAAGACCTCGTCCCGGCGCAGGCGGACAAGGTCGTGTTCATCTTGGCTCCGGCGATCACGGTCGTGACCGCGCTCATCGCGACGACGGTGATCCCCTGGGGCGACACCGTGACGCTGTTCGGCCGGACGATCCCGCTCCACATCGCCGACGTGAACGTGGCGCTCCTCTTCGTGCTCGCGACCACGTCGATGGGCGTCTACGGCGTGGTGCTCGGCGGCTGGGCGTCCAACAGCAAGTACCCGCTCCTGGGCGGTCTCCGCTCCTCGGCCCAGATGATCTCCTACGAGCTGGCGCAGGGCATCTCGCTCGTCTCGGTCGTGCTCCTCGCGGGGACGCTGAGCCTCGCGCAGATCGCCCGGCAGCAGGCGCACATGTGGTACGTCGTCCCGCAATTCTTCGGTTTCTGGATCTACGTGATCTCCGGCATCGCGGAGACCAACCGCGCCCCCTTCGATCTTCCGGAAGCGGAGACGGAGCTGGTGGCGGGATTCCACACCGAGTACTCGAGCATGAAGTGGGCGTTCTACTTCCTCGGCGAGTACGCGAACATGATGGTGGTCTCGGGCGTCGCGATCACCGTGTTCCTGGGAGGATGGAATGGACCGGTGCTGCCGGGGGTGGTGTGGTTCCTGATCAAGCTCACGGCGTTCCTCTTCTTCTTCATCTGGCTCCGGGCCACGTTCCCGCGCCTCCGCTACGACCAGCTCATGGCGTTCGGGTGGAAGGTCCTCCTTCCGGCGTCGATCCTGAATCTAGTGATCACCGCCGTCGTGGTGGCTCTGCGATGAGCGCGCGATGCTGATCCCGGCCTTCCTCTTCGCCATGTTCGCGGGAATCGCGATCGGCTGCTCGCTCGGGGTGATCTTTCACCGGAACCCGGTGCACTGCGCCCTCATGCTCGTGGGCGTGCTGCTCTCGGTCTCGGGCCTCTTCATCCTCCTGAACGCGTCCTTCCTGGCCGCGCTCCAGGTCCTCGTCTACGCGGGCGCGATCATGGTGCTCTTCCTCTTCGTGCTCATGCTCCTGAATCTCAAGGGCGAGAACCCGCTCCTCACGCGGGGAGCGGCGAAGGGGTTCGGGATCCTGTTCGCGATCGTGGTCTTCGTGGAGCTGCTCTGGACGGTGCTCTCGCCGGAGGTGGAAGCGGGGAGCATGGGGGCTACGCACGCCGTGCCGCAGGGCTTCGGTTCGCCGGCCGCAATCGGGCGCGTGCTCTACACGGTCTGGCTCTATCCCTTCGAGATCACGTCCATCCTGCTCCTCATCGCGGTGATCGGCGCCGTGGTCCTGGCCAAGAGGAAGTTCGTATGATCCCGGCTCCCATCGTTCCGCTCGTCTACTACCAGATCCTCGCCGCGGTCCTCTTCACGATCGGCGTGGTCGGGGTGCTCGTGCGGCGGAGCGCGCTCATCATCTTCATGTCGATCGAGCTGATGCTGAACGCGGTGAACCTGAGCTTCGTCGCCTTCTCCCGCCAGCACGGCTCGATGGACGGGCACATCTTCGTCTTCTTCGTGATGGCGGTCGCCGCGGCGGAGGTCGCCGTGGGGCTCGCGATCCTCGTCGCGATCTTCCGGAACCGGGACACGGCGAACGTCGACGACGTCCGCCTCCTGCGAGGATGACGGTGCTCGATTATCTGGGCTGGATTCCGGCGCTGCCCCTGATCGGCGCCATCATCAACGGGCTGGGCGCCGGACGCTTGCCGCGCAAGGTGGTGAGCGCGATCGGCACGGGGACGGTCGGGATCGCGTTCCTGATTGCCCTCGGCTGCTTCCAGTCGCTCCTCCAGCTCCCGCCGGACCAGCGCTACCACCTGGAGCAGGCGTTCTCGTGGATCGACTCGGGCGACCTCTCGGTCCCGGTCCGCCTCCTCCTCGATCCCTTGTCGATGGTGATGGTCCTCATCATCACCGGCGTGGGCTTCCTGATCCACGTCTACTCGACGGGCTACATGGGGCACGAGAAAGCGTACGGGCGCTACTTCGCGTACCTGAACCTCTTCACCTTCTCGATGCTCGTGCTCGTGATGGCCGACAACTTCCTCCTCATGTTCTTCGGGTGGGAAGGGGTCGGGCTCTGCTCGTACCTCCTCATCGGCTACTGGTACCAGCGTCCATCGGCCGCGTCGGCAGGCAAGAAGGCCTTCGTCGTGAACCGGATCGGCGACTGGGGCTTCATGATCGGGATGTTCCTGATCTTCGTGTCCTTCACGACACTCGACTTCGGCCGCGTCTTCGCCGAGGCGCCGGGACGGCTCTTGATGGGAAGCCCCATGGCGGTCGCCATCGCGCTCTTCCTCTTCATCGGCGCGACCGGCAAGTCGGCGCAGATCCCGCTCTACGTCTGGCTCCCGGACGCCATGGAGGGTCCGACGCCTGTGAGCGCCTTGATTCATGCGGCCACCATGGTGACCGCGGGGGTCTACATGATCGCCCGCTGCCACATCCTGTACGTGCTGGCCCCAGCCGCGCTCACGGTCGTCGCGGTGGTGGGCGCCGCGACCGCGCTCCTCGCGGCGACGATCGGGCTCCTCCAGAAGGACATCAAGCGCGTGCTCGCGTACTCCACCGTGAGCCAGCTCGGCTACATGTTCCTCGCCATGGGGGTAGGGGCGTTCGCGTCGGGGATCTTCCATCTCATGACGCACGCATTCTTCAAGGCGCTCCTCTTCCTCGGCTCGGGGAGCGTGATCCACGCGCTCTCGGGCGAGCAGGACATGGATCGGATGGGAGGCCTCAAGAAGGCGCTCCCGAAGACGCACATGACGATGCTGATCGCGACCCTCGCCATCGCGGGAATCTTCCCGTTCGCGGGCTTCTTCTCGAAGGACGAGATCCTGTTCCACGCCTGGGAATCGGGCGGACCCGTCCTATGGGCCGTGGGCGTGATCGGCGCGTTCCTCACCTCGTTCTACATGTTCCGCCTCTACTTCATGACCTTCCATGGCCCGTCGAGGCTGACCGAGGAGGCCAAGCACCACCTCCACGAGTCGCCGAACAGCATGACGATCCCGCTCATGATCCTCGCGGTGCTGAGCCTCGTGGGCGGATTCATCCAGATCCCGCTGGTCCAGGGCGGACAGAAGCTCTCGGAGTTTCTCGCGCCCGTGTTCGCGGACGTGGCCCACGTGGCGGGTGCGGCCGCTGAAGGCGTCCATGGGGCCGAGCACGCGGGCATGGGGCTCGAGATCGCGCTCATGGTGATCTCGCTCGCGGTGGCGGCGTCGGGGATCTTCCTCGCCTATCGCTTCTACATGGTGGATCCGGCGGCGCCCAAGCGGCTCGGCGAGCAGATGCGCGGGCTCTACAAGCTCATCTTCAACAAGTACTGGGTGGACGAGATCTACAACGACAAGATCGTGGAGCCGATCCGCCGGGGCTCGATCACGCTCTGGCAGAAGTTCGACGCGACCGTCATCGACGGCGCGGTGAACGGAGTGGGGCGGCAGATCGAGCGCGGGGCTGGACTCCTCCGGCAGGCGCAGACCGGCTCCGTGCAGGTCTACGCGATGGTCAT
>DATEOQ010000287.1:0-4575 GCA_035273905.1 Candidatus Eiseniibacteriota bacterium
TGATGGACGTCATCCGCGAGCGCGCGGCTGCGCTCGCCCCGCGGGGCTAGCATCACCCAACCCCGCCGGGAGCGCCCGTGAATCCGGCCCCGACCGGCGCGGCGGAAGCCGAGCCGGCCGACAATCCGCTCCGCGAAGGGAGCGTCACGCTTCGGGCCGCCGAGCCCTGCGCCGTCGTGGTGTTCGGAGCGACGGGCGATCTCGCGCACAAGAAGCTCATCCCCGCGCTCTGTCGCATCTCCGCGTCCAACGCGCTCCACCCGCGCACCGCGGTGCTCGGCACGTCGCGACGCGCGATGACCGCCGATGAGTTCCGCAAGGACATGGGCGCGGCCGTCGCCGAGCAGGGGATCGATCCACGTGAATGGCGCCGCGTCGCCGAGCGCATCGACTACATCCAAGCCGACTTCGACGATCCGGCTTCCTACGCGGCGATCAAGCAGCGGCTCGAGGCGCTCGAGAAGGAGCGCGGGCTACCCGGCAACAGGATCTTCCATCTCGCCGTCCCGCCCGCGGCCTTCGAAACGATCATCGGGAATCTCGGCGCGTCCGGCCTCGTGCACCCGCACGCGGAAGGGAGTCCTTGGGCCCGGGTGGTCGTGGAGAAGCCCTTCGGCCACGACCTCACGTCGGCCCGGGAGCTGAATCGCTGCCTCCACTCCGTCTTCGACGAGCGCCAGATCTTCCGCATCGACCACTATCTCGGCAAGGAGTCCGTGCAGAACATCCTGATCCTCCGGCTCGGGAACGGATTCTTCGAGCCGCTCTGGAACAACCGGTACGTGGACCACGTGCAGATCACCGTGGCGGAGACGCTGGGGGTCGAGCGGCGGGCCGCGTATTACGAGCAGGCCGGCGTCTCGCGAGACATTTTGCAGAACCATCTCATGCAGCTCCTCTCGCTCACCGCGATGGAGCCTCCCTCGCGCTTCGAGGCGGATTCGGTCCGGGACGAGAAGGTGAAGGTCCTGCGCGCCATCCGTCCGTTCGATCCCGAGGACGTCGTGCTCAAGACCGTGCGCGGGCAGTACGTGGCCGGGGCGGTCGCGGGAGAGCCGGCGCCGGGCTACCGCGAGGAGCCTGGGGTCGATTCCAAGTCCCAGACCGAGACCTACCTTGCCGCGCGCTTCGACATCGACAACTGGCGCTGGGCGGGCGTTCCCTTCTATCTCCGGTCCGGCAAGCGTCTCGCGAAGCGGGCGACCGAGATCGAGATCGTGTTCCGCCAGCCGCCCTACGCGCTCTTCCGCACGGCAGGAATCGACCACCTCGAGCCAAACGTGCTCCGTCTCCGCATCCAGCCCGATGAAGGCGTGTCGGTCTCGTTCGGGGCCAAGTCCCCGGGCGCCGCGCTCCACATCGACCCGGTGCGAATGGACTTCTTTTACCTCACCGCGTTCGGCTCGGACCCGCCCGACGCGTACGACCGCCTGCTCCTCGATTGCAATCGCGGCGACATGACGCTCTTCGCGCGGAAAGACGAGGTGGAGCTCGCCTGGGAAATCGTGGACTCGATCACGAAGACCTGGGAGAAGGGCCAGGGCTCTCCGCTCACCACCTACCCCGCCGGCACGTGGGGGCCGCGCGAGGCGGACGCCTGGATCGCGAAGGACGGGCGGAAGTGGCTCCACCTGTGAGCGATCGACAGGACACCGTTCGCATGGAGGGCGTCCCTTCGCGCCCCTTCGATCTGGCCGAGCTCGAGAAGGATCTCCGCGCCATGTGGCGGTCGACGGCCGGCTCGCCGGGCGCGGATCCGAGTGCCGAGACGCCGCGCACCGGGTCGGTCTATCGCGCCGCGATGTCGAACCTCGTCGTGCCCGTGGACCCCGAGCGGCACGCTCGATTCGCGAGGATCCTGGTCGAGATCACACGGCGGCATCCCTCGCGACTCCTCCTCGTCGAGATCGGACGGCACGGATCGTCTGAGCTCTACGCCGAGGTCGCCGCCCTGTGCCATCTGCGCCCCGCCGGGGGCCATGTCTGCAGCGAACAGATCATCCTTCGTGGGGATGCCGAGGCCGGTCCGCTCGTTCCGAGCGCCGTGCGCGCGCTCCTTCTCGGGAATCTTCCGACCGTGTTCCTCGATCTCCACGGCGGCGAGCCGCGCCCCTGGGTCCAGGAGCTGGCCGACCGGGCCGATCTCGTCCTCTCCGACACGAGCGAGAGCCCGACGCTCGAGGACGCCGGGTCCGTGTGGCGTGCGATCGCAGCGGACACGGATCACCGCGTGCGCGACCTCGCGTGGTCGAGACTCGCGCCTTGGCGGGAGATTCTCGCGGAAGGCTTCGACTCCGCGCACCTCGCCTCCGCGTGCCGGAACCTGCGCGAGGTCACGTTCGAGCACGGCGCGGCGGAGACGGAGAGCCTCCCCTCGTGCCTCCTGCTCCTCGCGGGCTGGCTCGCCTCGCGCCTCGGTTGGCGCGTGCGCACCACGGAGCAAGACGGAGCGACGTTCGACGCGCCCCAGGGCTCCGTCCGGCTCCGCTTCGCGCGCAATCCGGCGGCGGCGGCCGGCAGTCTTCATCGCATCCACGTCCGCTCGGGGGCTCCTCAGGCGCTCGACCTTCGGGTGACCCATGAGCCCGCGCACCGCGAAGCCGTCGTCGAGGTGTCCGCGCCGGCTCCGCGGCGGATGGAGGTCCCATTCCACTACCGCGATCTCGCGGAGTGCGTGGTGACCGAGATGCACCGCCACGAGCCCAATCCGCAGCTCACGAGCGCGGCCCAATGCGCGCTCGCGCTCCTTCCGACCCTCGGAGATCGCGCCGCGTGACCGGACCGGTTCCGCGCGTTCGCGTGTTCCCCGACGCCGATGCCGCCACGCTCGGCGCCGTGGAGGAATGGACCCGCGCGCTCGCGCGCGACGAGGAAGGGACGGTGGATCTCGCCGGCGGCGCACCGAGCCCCATGAGGCGCATCCTCTTCGGGGGCGGTACCACGCCGGAGCGGCTCTACCGGAAGCTCGCGGAGCCCTCGACGATTCCCCGAGCCGATTGGCGACGCGTGGAGGGCTTCTTCGGGGACGAGCGCTGCGTGCCTCCGGATCATCCCGATTCCAACTACGGCCTCGTCCGCCGCTCCCTCCTCGATGCGCTCGGGGAGGACGCGCCCAAGATCCATCGCATGCGGGGCGAGGATCCGGCGCCGGAGGAGGCGGCGCTCGCCTATGAGCGCGCCATCGTCGACGCGTTCGGCGCTGAGTCGGACGACACACCCTCGTTCGATCTCGCGCTCCTCGGCGTGGGCGAGGACGGCCACACGGCGTCCCTCTTCCCCGGTCGCTCGATCGATCCCGACCGCTTGTGCGTCGCGACCACGAAGCCCGACGACGGAAGCGCCCGCCTCACCGTGACGCTCCGCGTCCTCGATGCCGCGCGGCACGTCCTCTTCTTCGTGCTCGGCGCGGCCAAGGCGGACGCCGTCGCGCGCTGCGTTGGGCCCGACGCCACGTCGTCCCATGAACCTCGTCCCCGGACGCTTCCCCACGATCCGCCGCCGGCCGCGCTGGTCCGGCCACCGCGCGGACGCGTGGTCTGGATCCTCGATCAGGGTGCCGCCCGGGAGCTCCGCGCGTGATCCTGGCCGGCGACATCGGCGGCACCAACGCGCGGCTCGCGCTCTTCCAGCGTCTGGACCGCGGGCGCGCGGGCGCGCCGCAATCGCTCGAGGATCTCCACGCGCACGAGTTCCCCACGTTCGAGGATCTGCTCGCGGCGTACCGGAAGCGGCATCCGGAGCCGGTCGAGATCGCCTGCTTCGGCGTCGCCGGTCCGGCGGTCGACGGCAAGGTGTGGGGCACGAACCTCGCGTGGGACATCGACACGCGCCCCGTGTCGCGGCTCCTCGGCGCGCCCTCGTACTTGATCAACGACCTCGAGGCCACCGGGTACGGAATTCCGGCGCTCACCGACGCGGATCTCGAGACGCTCCAGGAAGGCGTCCCCCATCCGCGCGGGAACGCGGGGATCGTGGCCGCCGGCACCGGGCTCGGCGAAACGCTCCTCGCGCGCGTGGGCCAGGACCTGATCCCGGTCGCGTCCGAGGCGGGGCACGCCGACTTCGGTCCGCGCACCGACGACGAGGTCGAGATCTTCGTGCTCCTGCGCGCTCGGTTCGGCCGCGTGAGCTGGGAACGGGTTCTCTCCGGCCCGGGTCTAGCGCTGATCGCCGAGTGGCTCCACGCGCGGGACGGCGCGGTGGGACCGGGAGCTGCGGCGTGGGGCCGGCACGTCGACGAAGCGGGCGAGCACGGGCTCCCCGCGCTCGTCAGCCACGCGGGACTGGGCGGGACGTGTCCCTGGTGCGTGCGCGCGCTGGAGCAGTTCGTGTCGGTGTACGGCGCGGAGGCCGGGAACGTCGCGCTCCGCGGCGTCACGCGGGCCGGGCTCTACCTGGCCGGCGGCATCGCGCCCCGCATCCTCCCCGCACTCCGGAAGCCCGGGTTCCTCGCCGCCTTCCGCGACAAGGCGCCGCACGAGAAGCTCCTCGCCCAGATCCCCGTGCGTGTGATCCGGAACGAGCACGTCGGCATGATGGGCGCGGCGCGGTACGCCACCCTGGTTGCGGCCGGTG
>DATEOQ010000288.1:0-3231 GCA_035273905.1 Candidatus Eiseniibacteriota bacterium
GTTGGGGCCGAGCAGCGCCAGGCATTGCCCGCCGGGCACGTCGAGGGACACGTCCTCCAGGACCAGGGCGGTGCCGAAGGCTTTCCGCAGACCGGCTGCCGCGATCATGCCGCCGCGATCACCATGCGAAGGTCACCAAAAAAGGAGGGGGGAGACGGCGCGCCGTCTCCCCCCGGAAGCCCGCGGGGGCGTGGTCAGCGTGACAGCGCCATGGCGCGCAGACGCGCGACGCGCTCTTCGGTGGACGGGTGGGTCGAGAAGAGGCTGCGCAGCATTCCGCCGCTCAGAGGGTTCACGATGAAGAGGTGCGCGGTGGCCGGCGTGGCCTCAAGCGGGATCACCTTGGATGCCTGATCGAGCTTCTCCAGCGCCGAGGCCAGCCCCCACGGCTTGCCCGCGACCTGCGCGCCGGTAGCGTCGGCCTGGAACTCGCGCGAGCGCGAGATCGCCATCTGCACCAGCATGGCGGCGATGGGCGCCAGGATGGCGAGGGCGAGTGAGCCGAATACCCCGCCGCCGTGGCCTTCGTCGTCGCTGTCCCGGCGCGACCCGCCGAAGATCGCGGCGAACTGGGCCATGTGCGCCAGGTAGGTGATGGCGCCGGCCAGCGTGGCGGCGATGGTCATGATGAGGGTGTCGCGATTCTTCACGTGGGAGAGCTCGTGGGCGATGACGCCTTCGAGCTCCTCGCGCCCGAGGATGCGCATGATGCCCTCGGTGACCGCGATCGCCGCGTGCTCCGGATTGCGCCCGGTGGCGAAGGCATTGGGCGTGTCGGCGGGGATGATATAGACCCGCGGCATGGGGATCTGGGCGCGTGTCGCGAGGTTCCGGACGATGCCGTAGAGCTCGGGGGCCGCAGCCTCGTCGATGGGCTGGGCGCGGTACATGGCCAGCACCATCTTGTCCGAGAACCAGTAGCTGACGAAGTTCATCACCAGCGCCATGACCAGGGCGATCAGCATGCCCTGCTGGCCTCCGATGGCCTGACCCACGAGCACCACGAGACAGGTGAGAACGGCTAGAAGAAATCCCGTCTTAAGCACATTTCCCATGAGTCTCGCCCTCCCGCTCGAATGCTAGCAGTGGCCCCCCGGGCCGTCAAGTTAGGTGCCCGAAAGGGGGGCTTTTGGGTTGACAGCCCCTAACCCCACGTTTATACTGACGCGGTTGTTGAAAAGCGCCTTGTTTCTCCAATCTTTAACCGAGGTTGTCGATATGGTCATCCGGGTCTCCGAGATTCCCGACGAGGGTCTCCGGATCGAGGGACCCGACTCCCTGGGCCAGCCCTTCGCCGACCCGACCTGGGTGCTGTCCGACGCGGATCTGACGGTCGAAAGGGACGGGGATTCGGTCTTCGTCCGGGGTAGGCTGGGGGCGCGCGTGCCCCAGGTGTGCGGCCGCTGCCTGGAGCCGTTCATCACCGCGGTGGCGCCCGAGGTCGAGACGCGCTTCCTGCCCGCGCCGTCGGGGCGCGCCGAGGAGCGGGAGCTCGGCTCCGACGATCTCGAGACCGACGTGTACGCCAACAATCAACTCGATCTGGGAGCCCTGGTGGAAACGGAGACGAGCCTGGCGCTGCCCATGAAGCCACTCTGCCGCGAGGAGTGCCGGGGGCTCTGCCCGGTCTGCGGCGGCAACCGAAACGTCACGGCCTGCGGCTGCCCCGAGCGCGGGACCGATGCGCGCTGGGCTCCCCTCAAGGGCTTGGCGGACCGACTCACACGATAGGAGCGCACGCCGATGCCGCTGCCCAAGCGACGCCACTCCCGGACCCGCGGCCGCAAGCGCCGCACGCACTACAAGATGGTCGCGCCCACGCGGTCCGTCTGCCCCCAGTGCCGCGAGACGAAGCTGCCGCACCAGATCTGCCCGCATTGCGGCTTCTACAAGGGGCGCGAGGTTCTGACCGTCGAGGGCGAGTAGCGCCGGTAGCACCCCCTCTCCCATGAAGATCGCGCTCGATGCGATGGGTGGCGACTTCGGACCCGCGGTGGTCGTGGAGGGCGCCGTCGTCGCCGCCCGCGACCACGGGATCGCCTCGGTGCTGGTCGGCGACAAGGCAGCCATCGAGCGCGAGATCCTCCGGCTGAAGGCCCAGGATCTTCCGCTCGCCATCCGCCACGCGACCCAGGTGGTGGGCATGGCGGAGGCGCCGTCCCAGGCGCTGCGCCGCAAGCGTGACTCGTCCCTGCGCGTGGCCGCCGACCTCGTCAAGGACGGCGAGTGCCAGGCCCTCGTGTCCGCGGGCAACACCGGCGCCGCGATGGCCATCGGGATGTTCGTCCTCGGCCTCCTGCCCGGCGTCGAGCGCCCCGCCATCGCCACCGCGCTGCCCAGCCTGGCCGGCTTCACCGTGCTGATCGATGCCGGCGCCAACGTGGATCCCAAGCCCCGGCACCTGTTCCAGTTCGCGGTGATGGGCCACGTGTACTCGCGGGACATCATCGGCAAGGACAATCCCCGGGTGGGCCTGCTCTCGGTGGGCGAGGAAGAGGGCAAGGGCAACGAGCTGGTCAAGGACACGTTCGAGAGCCTGCGGGGATCGTCGCTCAACTTCATAGGCAACATCGAGGGTCGCGACATCTACAATGGCCGCTGCGACGTCGTGGTCACCGACGGCTTCACCGGCAACGTCTGTCTGAAGGTGTCGGAGAGCCTCGCCGAGATGCTCACCTCGATGATCCGGGAAGAGCTGACGCGCGACGTGCTGTCGAAGGCGGGCGCGGTGCTCGCCCAGCGCGCCTTCGCGCGCATGAAGCGGCGGGTGGACTACACGGAAATGGGCGGAGCGCCGCTCCTGGGTATCAACGGCGCGTCCATCATCTGCCACGGCGCCTCGCCGGTGAAGGCGATCAAGAACGCGCTGCGCGTGGCCACGGAATGGGTGCGCAACAACGTGAACGAGCACATCAAGACCGCGCTCGAGGCCGAATCGGTCCTCGCCGAGGGGCGCGAGGGAGGCCGCGAATGAAGCGCGCCAAGATCGTGGGCGTGGGTGCCTACGCTCCCAAGCGGGTCCTCACCAACGCCGAGCTGGAGAAGATGGTGGAGACCTCCGACGAGTGGATCGTCCAGCGCACCGGCATCCGCGAGCGGCGGATCGTCGACGAGAACGAGGCGACCTCCGACCTCGCGCTCCGCGCGGCCCAGCAGGCGATGGAGCGGGCGGGGGTCGAGCCCGGCGAGATCGACTTCATCGTCGTGGGCACCACCACCGGCGACATGGCG
>DATEOQ010000289.1:0-2526 GCA_035273905.1 Candidatus Eiseniibacteriota bacterium
CTCTCCCTCGTAGCTGACCAGCTCGACGACGCCGCCGCGGCGTCGAAGCGCATCCGCGAAATCCACCGACTGCTGGTAGGGGACCGCCTTGTCGGCGGTGCCGTGGAAGAGGAGGAGCGGCGCCTTCACGCGGTCCACGTGGGTCATCGGGGAGCGATCCATCCACACCGCCCCAGCCTCCGGGAGGTGCCCGAACAGCCCCTCCTCGTAGTGCCGCTCGAAGCGGTGCGCGCCGACCACCGCGTCGTAGATGTGTGCGAGCGGGAAGAGCGCCATGCCCGCCGTCCAGAAATCGGGCTCCTGCGTGAGCGCCCAGAGCGTGGCGTAACCACCTGCGCTCCCGCCCGTGATCACGACGCGGCTCCGATCGGCGCCGTGCGATTTCACGATGTGATCCGCACCGCTTCGCGCGTCCTCTCGATCCACGATGCCCCAGGAATCCCGGAGCTGATCCTGGTACATGCGCCCGTAGCCCGTGCCGCCCCGATAATTCACGATCAGGAAATGCCAGCCGCGCGTGGCGTAGTACTGGGCCTGCGCCTGCCAGGAGAAGGGTACCTGCGACGTGGGCCCGCCGTGCATGTACACGATCAAGGGGCTCGAACCCTTGGTGGCCTCGGGACCCGCGGGTGGGTAGTAGATGCCCCACGCCGTCGCGCCTCCGGCGCTCTTCCAGGAGATCACCTCGGGCTTCGTGAGTGAAGCCTTGTCGATGAGGCCGACCGCGCTCGAAGCGCGCGCGACCTCATCGCCGGGACGCGAGCCCTGGGCGATCCGGGTCACGAGCACCTGGGGCGTCGACGGATTGGTCGCCGTGTACACGAGCGAGTGTCCCCGGACCTGGAGCCCCTGGATGTCCGTGTACTCCGACGACATCTCCTCGACCGCGCGCGACGTTGGATCGATACGGAGCAGCGCGTCCTGGCTCCTCCGGGTTCGCACCGCGTAGATCGCCGTGCCGTCGTCGCTCCAGCGATAACCGGAGCGCGCCGGGAGCCAGTCCGCGAGGCCGATCTCGCCTTCGCCCGCGTCCACGCGCGTGGCGTTCGTGCCGTCCGCGTCAGCGATCCACAGGGATCGCCAGCCGGAGACGTCGCTCTGGTAGGTGAAGCGCTTCCCGTCGGGACTCCACTGTGGCGCCGCGAAGCTCGCGTTCTCCTTCCGGATCGTCGCCACCACGGTGACCGGCGCCGCCTGGAAGAGGGTCGAGGACGCCGGGATCGCCTTGGCGAACGTCGCGATGAGGATTCGCGACTGATCCCACGGCATGTCGAGCCGGTCCCACTCCTGCCACGCGATCTTCGCGCCGTCCGGCGAGAACGCGGGATTGAACGCGTACCAGGGATTGTCGGTGAGCTGAATGGGGCCGGTCTTGCCCTTCAGGTCGGCGAGCATCACGTTGCAGTGCCCGTCCTGCTCCGCGAGAAAGGCGACCGCGCGTCCGCACGGTGAGATGATCGGCGCGGCCACGCCCTCGAACGTGGGCGTCAAGGCCCGCTGGACGCCCGAGGGAAGATCGACCGCGTAGAGGCGCCCGTCGCTCCCCGCGTAGACGAGCATCGCGCCCCGGACGGTGAAGACGCCGCCTCCATATCCAACGCCGCCCATGGGGCGCGGCTCCGCGGTCACGATCTCGGCGAGGCCGCTTCCGAGGCGCTGGCGCACGATGCTCCGCTTGCCGTCCGCGCGCCGAGCGAAGAAGACATCGTCGGACGTGTCGCCGAAGATGGGTTCGCTCAGCTCGTGCGCGAGGTAGAGGCGCTCGACCGGCAGTGGCTCGAAGGGCATGGCGGGCGATGATACTCGTTCGATGTAAGACCGCCCACCGTTTTGTAACTGCTTCCCCGGCAACGATTCCGGGCCACGGCGTCCACCCTGTGGCCATGCGGATTTGGCGCGTCAAACCCATGGCACACAACCTGCAAAACTGGCGGTCCGTCTGACGCCGGACCGCTTCTCTTACCTCCAACTCGACCGCGCCGGAGACCGATGCCCATGGACCGCATTCCCCTCGTCGTCTTCAGCCACCTTCGATGGAACTCCGCGTTCCAGCGGCCGCATCACGTGATGACGCGGATCGCGCGGCGGCGACCCGTCCTCTTCGTCGAAGAGCCCGTCCACCACGAGGGCGCGCCCATACTCGAGCTGATCGAGGTGGCTCCCGATCTTCGCGTCATGCGGCCGCATCTCGACGCCCCCGGACCGGGGTTCGGAGCGGCGCAGCATCGCGCGCTTCTCGCGGGCCTCCGTTCGTGGCTCATGGACGAGGGCTGGACGCAGTTCGACGCATGGACCTACACCCCGATGGCGGTCCGGCTCGCGCGGGCTCTCGGTCCCTCGTCGATGGTCTACGACTGCATGGACGAGCTGTCGTCGTTCCGCCACACACGGCAGGAGTTGATCGAGCGCGAGGCGGAGCTACTCCAGCACGCGGATCACGTGTTCACCGGCCGTCCCAGTCTCGATCGCCTGAAGCAGACGCTCCACCCGTCGGTCCACTGCTTCCCGAGCAGCGTCGACGCGGGG
>DATEOQ010000290.1:0-3210 GCA_035273905.1 Candidatus Eiseniibacteriota bacterium
GGTGCGGGTCGATCTCAGGGACGGCGCGCTACGGCAGGCTCGATCCGCGGTCGAAGCATCTGCGGCCCGCGTGATCGCCGGAGTCTCCCTCCTCACGGGGGCGGATGGCGAAACGCAGGCGGTGACCGGATTCGCGCGCACGGCGCGACTCGCCATGGATCTCGGGCGGCTCGCACCGCGCGGACTGTCTCCGCTTGCCGCCGAGGAGCTCGGGCAGGCGCCGCGAAGCGGGCGCGTTCCGCCGCCGGGTCTGCGCGGCCCCGCGTTCGGGTCTCCGGCTTCGTCGGCGGGTGCGCTGATGGATGGCGTCGCGCTCGCATGGAGCAGCCGGCACCGGACGGAGGTGTGGGCTCTGCATGCGGGTCGCGTCGACGATGGCACGACGGTGAGTGCACTGGGCGTGGGAGTCCGAGGCCGGCGTGCGGCGATGAGTGCGACGCTGGGACGCGCGGGGCCTTCGGCCGTCGCGGATCTCGCGGCGGAGCTCCGGACGCGGGAAGGACGCGGCGTCGTCGCCGTGGAAGCGGCGCGTGGTGCGAGTGGCACGTCCATGATCGCGATGATCGCGCGATCGGCGGGGCCGCTCCGCGTGCAGGGCCGGTGGCGCTGGCGCTCGCGTGACCTGCGCGGAGTGTCGAGCGAGATCTCGGGGGAAGCGGGATCGCGACGCGCGAAGCTGAGACTGCGGCTCGCGGGGAATCCCTCCGGGCCGACGGGCTCGAGCTCGCGGGCGGAGCTCGAAGGGCGGCTCGCGCCGGCGGGGCAGGGACCACTCGCGGTTCGATTCGGGAGTACGCGTAGCGAGAGCTTCTCGAGCACAGCCGGGTATCACGCGTCGATCGAGCGCTTCGCCGTCGCCGAGATGCAGGTGGCAAGCGCGGACGGCCGGACGCTCACGCTTCTCGCGTCGCGGCGCGACAAGGAGACCGTCCTGGGCGCGAGGCGAGGGACGTCGCTCGGCGGCCGGCTCGCGCTCGCGTGGCGCGAGCGGGCGGGGCTCGAGATCCAGCTCGAAGGGGTCCGCGCGGAGAAAGACGGCGCGGCCTGGTCGAGCGGGCTCTACGCGGGCGGGGCGACGGCGCTCCGGACCACGACAAGGCCCGGCATCACGGCGAGCGCGCGGGGCGCTCTCCGGCTGGGGCGCTGGACGCTGGGCGGACTCGTGGAGCAGCGTGACGACGCGTCCGGAGCACGCACCACGGCAGCTTCGATCTGGGTCGGTCGGGAGCTTCGCGAATCCGGCCGTGAATGACGCAAAGGATTACGAACGCCCCGATTCGGGCGGAATGACGAGGAGAAGTCCATGCGCTATGCGGATCGAATGACTCAGCTCGGCACCGAAACCGCCTTCGAAGTGCTCGCCAAGGCGCGCGCGCTCGAGGCGAAGGGCCGCACGATCGTGCACCTCGAGATCGGCGAGCCCGATTTCGATACGCCGGCCTCGATTCGCCAGGCGGCGATCCGCGCGATCGAGGAGGGCTTCACGCACTACGGTCCCTCGGCCGGACTTCCCGAAGTGCGTGAGGCCATCGCGCAGTACATCTCGAAGGACCGCGGGCTGCCCGTCGCGCCCGAGCAGGTCGTGGTGACGCCGGGCGGAAAGCCCGTCCTCACGTTCGCCGTGCTCGCGTGCGTGAACCCGGGGGACGAGGTGATCGTTCCGAACCCCGGATTCCCGATCTACGAGTCCGCGGTGCGCTTTGCCGGCGGCACTCCGGTCTCGCTCGCGCTCCGCGAGGATCGCTCGTTCCGCTTCGGCGCGGCCGACGTGGAGAAGCTCCTCACGCCCCGCACGCGGATGCTCGTGCTCAACTCGCCGCACAACCCCACGGGCTCCGTGCTCGAGCCGAAGGATCTCGACGAGATCGCGACGCTCCTTCGCGAGCGGGACATCTTCGTCCTCTCGGACGAGATCTATTCCAAGATCCTCTACGAAGGAACGCACGAGACGATCGCGACGCGCCCCGGCATGGCGGAGCGCACGATCATCCTGGACGGCTTCTCCAAGACCTACGCGATGACGGGCTGGCGGCTCGGCTACGGCGTCATGAATCCGACGCTCGCGAAGCACGTCGCGCGGCTCGCGACCAACGTCTACTCGTGCGCGACGTCGTTCGTGCAGCGTGCGGCGCCGACCGCGCTCCTCGGACCGCAGGACGACGTGCACGCGATGGTGGCGGAGTTCCGCCGCCGCCGCGAGGCGATCGTCGAGGGGCTGAACGCGATTCCGGGGATCAAGTGCGCGAAGCCGGCGGGTGCGTTCTATGTCTTCCCGAACGTCGTGGGGCTCGGCATGAAGAGCTCGCAGATCGAAGGGGCGCTCCTCGAGGAAGCCGGCGTGGCCGCGCTCTCGGGCACCGCGTTCGGATCGAACGGCGAGGGCTACATCCGCTTTTCGTACGCGAACTCGATCGAGAACATCCGCGAAGGGTTGAAGCGGTTCGAGGCCTTCGCGCAGGCACACGCCAACGTCACCCGCTGATTGGACCGGCTGCCGCATAGCATCCTGATCACCCTCGGCGGGAACGCGATCCTGCCGGCGCGGGGCACGGGCACGTTCGACGAGCAATGCGCGATCACGCGGCTCACCATGCAGCCGATCGCCAAGCTCATCCAGCAGGGCGTGCGCGTCGTGCTGAGCCACGGCAACGGCCCGATCGTCGGCAACATCCTCATCCGGAACGAGGCGGCTCGCGACCAGATCCCGCCGATGCCGCTCGACGTGTGCGGCGCGGACTCGCAGGGCGGGATCGGCTACATGATGCAGCAGGCACTCGACAACGAGCTCCGGCGCGTCGGTCTCCATCGCCCCGTGACGACGATCGTCACCCAGATCATCGTCGACGAGCGCGATCCGGCGTTCCGCAGGCCGACGAAGCCGATCGGTCCCTTCTACCCGCAGGAGCGCGCGCGGCTCCTCGCGAAGGAGAAGGGATGGACGGTCACCGAGGATGCGGGGCGCGGCTGGCGTCGCGTGGTGGCCTCGCCCAAGCCGCTCGAGGTGGTCGAGATCACAGCGATCCGGAAGCTGGTCGACGACGGCGCGATCGTGATCGCGGCCGGCGGCGGCGGGATCCCGGTCGCCCGGCAATGGGACGGCGCGCTCCACGGCGTCGAGGCGGTCATCGACAAGGACCTCGCGTCGAGTCTCCTCGCGCGCCTCCTCGGCTGCGAGGTGCTCTGCATCATCACCGGCGTGGACCGCGTGGC
>DATEOQ010000291.1:0-2640 GCA_035273905.1 Candidatus Eiseniibacteriota bacterium
GGTGGACAAGGTCAAGAAGACCAACGCCGAGTGGAAGAAGCTCCTGACGCCGGAGCAGTACAACGTGACCCGCGAGGCCGGGACCGAGCGCGCGTTCACCGGCAAGTACTGGAACAACCACGCCAAGGGCCTCTACCGCTGCGTCGCCTGCGGGACGGAGCTCTTCAACTCCGATACCAAGTTCGAATCGGGCACCGGATGGCCCAGCTTCTGGGATCCGATCGCGAAGGAGAACATCCAGGTGGGCAAGGACAACTCCCTCTTCATCGAGCGGGACGAGGTCCGCTGTGCGCGCTGCGACGCGCATTTGGGGCACGTGTTCGACGACGGCCCCAAGCCGACGGGACTTCGCTACTGCATGAACTCGGCGGCCCTCGACTTCAAGCCCTCCAAGTGACACGCGCGGCGCCGGCCGATCAGCCGGCGCCGTTGGCGCTTCCCCGCCCCTTCGCGTAGGATCCCGGACGCGAAGGGGTGTTGTCGTTGAGGCGCGACTCTCACCGCGGAGGCCATCGTGAAGATCCTGATCGGCGTCGACGAATCCCCGTTTTCGAAGGCGGCCCTCGACTACGTGAAGCGAATCTCCTGGCCCAGCGGGACCAGCATCCGCGTGGTCTCCGCCTCTCCGCCCGTCTTCATGGGATCGGCCGAAGCGAACGCGCCGGCCGTGATCGCTCAGCTCATCCAGGATCAGAATCGCATGCACACCCAGATCGCCGAGAGCGCGGCTCAGGCGCTCCAGGGGCCTGGGCGCAGCGTGGAAGCGTCGATGATCCCGGGGGACCCGCGATCCACGCTCGTCGAGGAAGCCCGCAGGATCGGCGCCGACCTCCTGGTCGTCGGCTCGCACGGAAGGAGCGGTCTCTCGAGGCTCGTGCTGGGGAGCGTCGCCGCGCACGTCGCGTCCCACGCCCCGTGCAGCGTGCTGATCGTCAAGCGCCCCAACGACGCCGCGTGATCCCCGCCCAGGGCTGACCGCCGGCACGCTATACTCCGCCCCATGCGCGACCGCATTGGCTCGTTCCGAATCCTCGACCGCCTGGGCGAGGGGGGCATGGGGGTGGTGTACGCGGCGCACGACGAGCGCCTGCAGCGCCGCGTCGCCATCAAGATGATTCGCGACGACTCCGGACTCCGCGAGGCGCGCGACCGCTTCTGGCGCGAGGCCCGGTCCGCCGCGAAGCTCAATCACCCGAACGTCTGCCAGATCTACGACGTGGGCGAGGAAGGCTCCGACCTCTGGATCGCGATGGAGCTCCTCGAGGGGGAGCCGCTCGCCTCCCGGATGGCGCGGGATCGCATCTCCCTGAACGAGGCCGGTCCGATCGTCCTCGGCATCCTTGCCGCCCTCGACGCGCTCCACCGCCATCAGATCGTGCACCGGGATCTCAAGCCGTCGAACGTCTTCCTCACCTCGCACGGCGTGAAGCTGCTCGACTTCGGACTCGCGCGGCCGATCGAGGACTCCGCACAGGTCACCACGACCAATCTCACCCGCACCGGGGTCGTCGTGGGCACTCCGCGGTACATGTCGCCCGAGCAGTGGAAGCGGGAGCCGATCGACGCGAGGAGCGACATCTTCGCGGTCGGGGTCATCCTCTACGAGATGATCTCCGGCACCCCCGCGTTCCCCGGACAGTCCCCCGGCGAGATCCGCCACGCGGCGCTCTTCGACCAGCCCGCCGCCCTCTCCGGCCCGCCCGCGGTCATGGCGGTGGACCGGGTGATCCAGCGCGCCATCTCGAAGGACTTCGCGGACCGGTATCCGGCGGCCCAGGCCATGGCGGACGAGCTGCGGAGCGCGCTCCGTCTCCTCGAAGCGGGGGACGCTCCGCGCGTGCGCGCGGTGACGCGGCTCATCGTGCTCCCCTTCCGCGCCCTTCGCCCCGATCCCGACTGCGACTTCCTCACGTTCAGCCTGCCCGACGCGATCACGGGCTCGCTCGCCGGAATCGATTCGCTCGTCGTGCGGTCGAGCCTCACCGCGGCCAAGTTCACGAGCGTGACGCCGGATCTGAAGCAGATCGCCGAGGAGACCGAGGTCGATCTCGTCCTGACCGGAACGCTCATGCGCGCCGGGGACAAGGTTCGCGTCAACACGCAGCTCCTGGACGCCGTCACGGGAACGGTGGCCTGGACGCTCTCGACGCAGGCGTCGATGGGCGATCTCTTCGAGCTGCAGGACGGCCTCGCGCGGCACATCGTCGAATCGCTCTCGCTCCCGCTCTCGGCGCGCGAGCGGGGCTCGCTCCAGAAGGACGTGCCGGTGAGCGCGAAGGCCTACGAATTCTATCTCCGCGCCAATCAGCTCGCCTGGACGTCGGACGGATGGACGCTCGCGCGGGACCTCTACCTCAAGTGCCTGGAGGCGGACCCCAAGTACGCCCAAGCCTGGTCGCAGCTCGGCCGGATCTATCGCGTGATGGCCAAGTACCTCGAGGACAACCCCAAGGAAAACCTCCTCCGCGCGGCGGACGCGTTCCACCGCGCGCTCGAGATCAACCCCGACCTCTCGCTCGCGCACAACCTCTACGTGTACCTCGAGGTCGAGATGGGGCGCGCCAAGGAGGCGATGACGCGGCTCCTCGACCGCGCGCGGGACCGTCCGTCGGAGGCGGGTCTCTTCGCCGGACTCGTGCA
>DATEOQ010000292.1:0-2218 GCA_035273905.1 Candidatus Eiseniibacteriota bacterium
GCGCGCCGCTCGCGGAGATCGACCGCCGCCTGCGCGCGCTCCCGCTCGACGGATTCACGCTGGCCGAGGCGCGCGTGGAGCGTCATGGCTTCGAGGCCTTCCAGCTCCAGGTCACGACGCAGGAGACCAAATCCCACCGCCATTTCACCGAGATCAAGCGACTCCTCGAAGGCGCCAAGCTTCCCAAGCGCGTGCTCGAGCGTGCGCTCGGCACGTTCGAGATCCTCGGCAAGGCCGAGGCCGAGGCGCACCAGGTGCCGATCGAGAAGGTGCACTTCCACGAGGTGGGCGCGATCGACGCGATCGTCGACATCGTGGGGACCGCGTGGGCGCTCGAGCTCCTCGGCGTGGACCGTTGCCACGCGAGCGTGATCCCGCAAGGGCGCGGCTTCGTGCGCGCGGCGCACGGAGTGCTCCCCATTCCGGCGCCTGCGACGCTCCGCATTCTCGAGGGCGTTCCGGTGCGCCAGACCGAGATCGAGGCCGAGCTGACGACGCCAACCGGCGCCGCGCTCTTGAAATCGCTGTGCGCGTCGATCGGCGATCCCGTGGGGATTCGCCCGTCGCGCGTGGGCGTGGCGACGGGAACCATGGACCTGAAGGAGCGCCCGAACGTGCTCCGGGCGCTCGTCGGCGAGCCGCTGACCGGCGACGGCGCGGGCTCCGTCGAGGTGCTCGAGACCACGATCGACGACATGAATCCGCAGCTCTACGGTCATCTCACCGATGCCCTCTTCGAATCGGGGGCGGCCGAGGTGTTCCTCACGCCGGTGCAGATGAAGAAGGGACGCCCCGGAGTCCTCGTGACCGCGCTCGCGGATCCACGCCGCTCCGAAGCCGTCGCCGCGCGTCTGTTCGCCGAGTCGTCGACGATCGGCATTCGCGTGCGGCGTGAGGGGCGCATCGAGCTGCGGCGCTCGATCTCCGAAGTGGAGACGCCGCTGGGCAAGGTGCACGTGAAGACGGTGGTGCTCCCCTCGGGCGAAGAGCGCCGCGTTCCCGAGTACGAAGACCTCCGCCGCATCGCGCGCGCCACGGGCCGTCCTCTGATCGAGGTCATGGAGGAGATCCGCGGCCATCTGATCGAGGGCGCCCGCTCGACGTCATGATCCGGCTCGAGGGCGCCTCCGCGTCCGTGCCGGGTCCGTCCCGCGTCGAGGGGCCGCGCATCCTCCTCGACGCGATCGATCTCGACCTTCGCGCCGGCGAGAGCCATCTCGTCCTGGGCGCGAACGGATCGGGCAAGTCCACCCTCGTCCGCATGCTCGCCGGTCTCCGCCCTCCCGCGACGGGACGCGTTCTCCTCGACGGGGCTCCGTTCGCCCCGGGCCGCGTGTGGCCGTCGGTCGCCGTTCTCTTCGAAGAGCCCGATCCGCAATTCCTCGCCGACACGGTGGAAGGCGAGATCGCGTTCGGTCTCGAATCGCTCGCGCTTCCGCCGGATGAGATCCGATCGCGAACGGCCGAAGCGATGGAGCGGTTCCAGGTGGCCGGGCTCGCGCCGCGCGAGCCGTGCTCGCTGAGCGGCGGCGAAAAGGCGCGCGTGCTGCTCGCCGCCATGATGGCGGCCGAGCCCCGCGCCATCCTCCTCGACCAGGCGCTCGCGCATCTCGACCCCGTGACGCGCCGCACGCTCGAGCGCGAGCTCGTGGAGCGAGCCCAAGCGGGGGGACGCCTTCTCGTCCGCACGCATCAGGATTGGGATCCGCCGTTTCCCGGCGAGGTCCTTCATGTGATCGATGGGACATCGGTGCGACAGGTCGAGCGCGAGAGGGCGGAGCCCTCGAACGCTGACGTTCCGTATCCGCTGGCGCTTCGCGTGGCGGCGTTCCTTCGTCAACAGGGGCGGTGGACAGGTCCGCTGGCCATGACGGTCGACGAGCTGCGCGCCGGGCTCCATGAGGACCATGCGGCCCCGGCGCTGAGCGCTCACGGGTCCCGAACGGCCGGCGAACCGGTGATCGCCCTCGCGGGAACGTCGTGGTCCCCACCGGGCGAACGGCGGACGCTCGCGCCCCTCGACCTCGAGGTCGGCGCGGGCGAGGCAGTCGCGCTCATCGGACGGAGCGGCTCGGGGAAGAGCACCGTACTGAAGCTCGCCGCCGGGCTCCTGGCGCCATCGACCGGCAGCGTGCGCGCGGCGCGCGGCGCCGGACTCGCGCTCGAATATCCGGAGCGCCAGCTCTTCGGACGCACGGTCGAGGAGGACGTGGCCGCG
>DATEOQ010000293.1:0-3049 GCA_035273905.1 Candidatus Eiseniibacteriota bacterium
CCGCGCGGCGGGCGGCGATGCGGTCGCGCCTTGGCCACACGGCTCCACGCGCCCCGCAGCCCCAGTGGACTCCGCTACTGTACCCGCCGCTTCCGATTCTGTGCGTAGTCCACGAAGAGGTAGGAACCGAGCTCCTCGAGGTCGGAGAAGTAGGCCCGCCCTTTGTTGAGCTGGGTGAAGCGCTCCACGAAACGGACGAGATACGGATCCTGCGTCACCATGAACGTGGTGATGGGGATCCGCTTCCGACGGCAGGCGACCGCCTCGTCGAGGGTCTTGTTCACGATCCGCGGATCGAGCCCGAACGCGTTCTTGTAGAAGCGCCCGTTCTCGAAGATGGCGGACGGCTTCCCGTCCGTGATCATGAAGATCTGCTTGTTCACGTGCTTCTGCCCCGCGAGGATTTTCTGAGCGAGCTGGAGCCCGGCCTTCGTGTTCGTGTGGAACGGGCCCACCGTCGCGTAGGCGATGTCCCGGATCTTCACCTCCCACGCATCGTCCCCGAAGAGAACCACCGAGAGGGAGTCCTTGGGATAGCGGGTCAGGATGAGCTCCGACAAAGCGAGCGCGGCCTGCTTGGCCGGCGTGATCCGGTCTTCGCCGTAGAGGATCATCGAGTGGCTCACGTCGATCAGGAGCACGGTGGCGCACGAGGACAGGTGCTCCGTCTCGAAGACCTCGAGGTCGTCCTCGGTCAGCCCGAGCCCCTGGTCCCCCCACTCGCCCCGCTGCCGCCGCATCGAGTTCCGCACGCTGGAAAGAAAGTCGATGTCGTTCACCGAATCGCCGAACTGGTAGGGGCGCGTCTCGGTGATCTTCTCGCCCCCCTGGCCCGTGCGCGGCACGCGGTGCTCGCCGGCGGAGTCCTTCGCGAGGTTACCGAAGATACGGTCGAGCGAATCCTTCCGGATCATCCGCTCGCCCGCGCGCGTGAGCACGGGCTTCCCGTTCACCTCCTCGATCGCGTCCTTCTCTTTCAGGTGATTCTTGAAGTCCTCGATCGTGTACTTCTCGTTGAAGAAGCCGAATCGCTCGCCCAGCTCCTCGAGCGCGCGGAGCGCCTGCTCCACGTTCCCGTCGGTCATGAGGAGGAGCCGGTGGTAGAGCGAGAGGAGATTGCGCTGGAAGTTGAGGTTCTGGGTGAGGCGCTCGTCCCAGCGTGAGTAGCGGAAATCCATCTTGGGGTCCTAGTCCTCGGCCTGCTCCGGCTTGCCGAGCATCGTCGAGAACATGTCGGTGTAGGCGAGCGCGGCGGTATCCGTGCGCTCCTTCGCCAGGATCGAGTTCTGGTGGAGCCCTTCGAGGACGAACTCCATCGCGGTCGGCAGCTCCGCCGCATCCTTCACCGGCAGGTAGCGCTTCGGCAGATCCTCCAGCCCCGCGACCTGGCGGAGTCTCTGGTGGAACTCGCGCGCGTTGAGCTCGTCCGAGATCTCGACCTTCTTCCCCTGGGCGAACCAGCGGAAGATGGGGTCGTACTCGGACGCGGCGCCCTCGTTCTTCTCCTTCGCCTTGTAGGCGTCGGGGAAGTACTTGGTGAAGACCTCCTTCACCGCCTTGCCCACGAGGTGCTTCGCCACCGCGACGGCGCCTTCCTGCTCCCCCTCGTAGACCAGCTCCACCTTGCCCGTGATCGAGGCGATGCCGTTCTGGAGGTCGCAGATGCGCACGGCCTGCCGCCGCTCGCCGGTCTTGATCGCGCGCCGCTCGGCGTTCGAGACGAGGTTCTCCATGAGCGCGATGGTCATGCGCACGCTCACGCCGCTCGACTGATCGACGTAGGACGACTTCCGCGCCTGGAGGGCCACGTGCTCGACCAGCTCCTGGATGTACGACGGCACGAGGATCTCGATCCCATCCGGGCGCTGTACCCACGCTTCCTGCGACGTGACCTTCATGGCGTCTTCGATCGTGTACGGATAGTGGGTCATGATCTGCGACGCAATGCGATCGCGAAGCGGCGTGATGATGTTGCCGCGGTTGGTGTAATCCTCCGGATTGGCCGAGAAGACGATCTGGAGATCGAGCGGCAGCCGGATCGGGAATCCGCGGATCTGGATGTCCTTCTCCTCGAGAATGTTGAGGAGACCCACCTGGATCCTGGGCTGGAGATCCGGAAGCTCGTTGATGGCGAAGATCCCGCGATTGGTGCGCGGGATGATCCCGTAGTGCATGACCTCGGGGTCGCTGTACGAGAGCTTCTGGTTCGCCGCCTTGATCGGATCGATGTCGCCGATCAGATCGGCGATGGTCACGTCGGGGGTCGCGAGCTTCTCGCGATAGCGCTCCTGACGCGGGATCCATCGGATGGCGACCTCGTCCCCGTGCATCGCGACCTTGCGCTGGCAGACGGGGCAGAGGGGGTTGAGCGGATCGTCGTTGATCTCACATCCCTCGATCGCAGGCGTCCACTCGTCGAGAAACCGGAAGAGCTGGCGAAGGATCCGCGTCTTCGCCTGGCCGCGAAGGCCGAGCAGGATGAAGTCGTGCCCGCTCAGGATCGCATTCTCGATCTGGGGGAGCGCGGTCTTGTCGTAGCCGACGATCCCGGGGAAGCGATCCTCGCCGGACTCCATGGCCCGGATCAGGTTGGCCCGCATCTCGTTCTTCACGGTGCGCGACTGATACCCGCTATCTCGAAGCTGCTTAATGGTTTGGGGCCGATTCATGGCGCCTTGGGTTCCTCCTGGCGGGTGGGGGAGCTACCTGCCTCTCCAGCCTACTCTTAGATGCGCTCTCCCTCAAGCGTCGCAGGGCTCCGGTCACGGTCCCTATCGGCAAAATACTGCTTGAGCTTTTGGGTCATAATGCCGAATAATATTCGGGAAATGGCCACTGAGACCCGTATCAAAGTAGAAAATGGAAGCCTCGATCCGACGGATCGTCGGATCCTATCGCTCCTCCAGGACAACGCCAAGATGTCGCAGGCGGACATGGCCAAGGAGGTCGGGCTCACGGCCCCCTCGGTGAACGAGCGGATCCGGAAGCTCGAGCGGGCGGGGTACATCCGCGGCTATGTGACGCTTCTCGACGAGCGAAAGCTCGGCCA
>DATEOQ010000294.1:0-7422 GCA_035273905.1 Candidatus Eiseniibacteriota bacterium
CGAGGAACGAGAGAATCGTCATCGGATTCGTCAGGGTCAGCACGAAGGTGGAGAGGTAGGCGCCGGCCAAGCCGGAGCCCGACGCGGCGGCTGCGCGCTCGCCGGGCTTGGTGAGCAGCGTCCGAATTCCGAGGTACAAGAGAAACGCTCCGCCAATCAACCGGATCCACGGCCCGGCGCTGACCAGTTGGCTCGTCAAGGCGGTGAGTCCGAAGGCCGCCATGCACCCATACAGCGCATCGGCCGTCGCGGCGCCCAGCCCCGTGGCGAGCCCGACCGCGCGTCCCTCGGCGAGCGTGCGTCGGATGCAGAGCACTCCGATGGGACCGACGGGCGCCGCGATCGAGAAGCCGATCACGATGCCGCGCAGGACGAGTCCTAGCTCCATGAGCGCCGCCGTGCAGCGATGCCGGCCTTGGCACCCACTTCGCGCCCGCGCGACCCCGCCACCACCATCTCCATCCGGTTGCCCCCCTGAGGTAAGTCGGGTATACTAATCGGCTGCCACCGATTTCCAAACACCGAGGAGACAATTCCGTGATTGCGGCGACCCAGATCAAGGCCGGCATGGTGATCGTTCACGACGGCAAGCCCTGCCGCGTGTCGAACGTGCTCCATGTCACCCCCGGCAACTGGCGGGGCATGGTTCACGCCAAGATGGTGAACATCATCACTGGCTCGCAGGTGGAGCACCGGTTCCGCTCGGAGGACAAGGTCGAGCGTGCCGACCTGGAACACCACCCGCTCCAGTACCTGTACCGCTCCGGCGACGAGTTCACGTTCATGAATACCGAGAACTACGAGATGCTGAACGTCACGTCCGAGTCTCTCGGCGACGCCGTGAACTACCTCGTCGACGGCATGATGATCGAGATGTCCTACTACGAGGGCAGACCGGTCGCGGTCGATCTCCCGATGTTCGTGGAGCTCGAGATCGTCGAAACCGATCCCGTGCTCAGGGGCGCGACGATTTCCTCGTCCCCCAAGCAGGCGAAGCTCAACACAGGGCTCACGGTGAAGGTGCCGCAGCACATGTCCATCGGCGACCGCGTCAAGATCGACACGCGGGACGGGAGCTTCGTCGAGCGGGTGTAGCTAGAGACCCCGGTCGGGCTCCGGGGTGGGAGAACCGAATGCTTCGCCTCGCGACTGCGGCGTGCTTCCTCTTTCTGTTCGCGACTTCGGATGCGTTTGCCCGGACCGATCCGAACGATGTCGTTACGACGCCAGCCTCCGAGATCGTCGTTCCGCCGCCGGCTTCTTCCATCGTTTCGCCCCCGGCGGCCGACGCATCCGCCACGCAGGCGGCCGACACATCCGCCACGCTGTCGGCCCACGCATCCGCCACGCAGGCGCCCGACACTTCGATGACGGCGCCTCCTGCTTCCGCCCTCCCGGTGGAACCGGATTCGTCCGAGATCGTTCCCACCGTCACCACCCTGCCGGTCACCGTGATCCTCAAGGATGGCACCGAGCGCCACTACGTGCGCGCCGAAGTGTCCGGCAGCTACCTGATCTGCTGGCGGCCGGATGGTGGGACGGACAACATCAAGGCCAACAAAGTCGCCCGGATCATGGGAGATGAAACCGCCGAGGTCTTGAAGAAAGGGGCGACGGCCGGGAAGAAGAAGAGGGATTCGGGGAAGCCCTTTCTTCGCGGCCGCCCTTTGCCCGAGATGAAGACCTTTCTCATGGTTCAGGCTGGTGGCTTGGGACGCGCCGACGACCATGGCAGCTACGAAGAGGACAGTCATGCCTGGCTCGAGTTGGGTTGGATGAAGAATCAATCGCCCAAGTTTGCGCTCGGAGGCACGCTCGAGGTCATGGACGATGGCAGGGACTACCTCCGGCTGGCGGTGAAGCCAAGGCTCCGCACATGGCTCGGCAAGAGATACGCCATCGACGTCGCGCCGGGAGTCTTCATCCCGCTAGGGCAATCGTTCGTCAGCCATTACTACCCGGAGGTGAAGCCCGGTTCGGCCGGGTTCACCGGTGAGGTCTCATTCGTGGCAGCCGACTGGGCAGCGGTATCGTATGTAGTCGAGGTGATCCAGGCGGAGACGAAGACCTATTCGTACACGCCTGATTTCAGCACGAGCACGAGCTCGGGTACGGAGGTGTATCACTACCTGGGATTGAAAGCCGGCGGTGGCGTCGGCCTCTTCCTCGCGGTCCTGACCTTCGCGGGCCTCTTCGCCAATAACTGAGAGGGTCGTTCGCGCGTGTAGGGAGCTTCGCCCCAATGCCCCGTGCGCTTTACCCGCGCCGAGGCGTTTGTCTCGGTGTGAGGGTCTGGGGCGATGTTCATCCTTTATCTTTTGTCAGCCTGATCTTGAGGCCTCACAGCCGTGTCTGGATCCACCCGCTGATCTCGGCGGGATGGGTCGCAGTCATGGTGACGTTATTCCCCGCCACGGCCTTCGCCGTCCCCGAAACGACCACGCTGCCCCTTCGTGGCCAGACCGTCTCAAGCCCCGACAAGGTCTCCGCGACCCTCCCGTTGTGGGTTCGGACCACGGACGGTCACTCTTACGGCGCTACGAGAATCCGCCTCGGGTGGAACGATCTCCTGCAGATCGTGGGCCCATCCGGCCACGTCACTCATGTCACCGCGAGCAAGGTGGCCAAGATCCAGGACGGGGAAGGCAACGACCTCACCCGGATCGTGCTGGACGGACACGAAGTGATTGGAACCGAGTCCGGCACCGCCGACAGCCTCAAGGCTGTACCGATGTCGGATATCGCGGCGGCCGAGTCGATACGACCTCCTCGTCACCCACCGCTGTCCGGCATCCTGATCCAGGGCGCTTATCTGATTCGGGTCGGCGAGACGAAGGAAGCGATCGATACCGGCTACGGAGCCCGCGTGTGGGACCGCCTCCTCTTCCAGGCCGAGCTGGGCGGCATGGGACGAGTCAGCGACCGATACGGGGTCGGTTTATCCGTGTTGCTCGCTGGCAACCAGGAGCTGAGCGCCTACGGGTTCAAAGCCCGTGTCCGCCGTGTGCTTGGACCTGGAGCGCATCTGGACATTGCATCGGGATGGGTCCATCAGGTCCCGCAAAACGGCGATCTGCGCGAATCCAGAGGCTTCATCGGTGAGGTCTCGCTCGTGGCCAACGGGTGGGTCGGTGCGTCGGTTCAGTTCCAGAACGTTCAGCTGGACGAAGTGAATGGCGGCTCGAAGACCGAGTGGTGGTGGTACGCCGGCCCGAAGTTCATGGGCCTCCCTGGCATCCCGGCCGCGATCATCGCGATCGTGGCCATTGGTATTTCGCAGACGGTGGAGTAGGGCCGCAGGGCGGGACGTGAGGCTTGCCGAGTGGTAGACTCGGAGCAACCCCAAGCCGAATCCAGAAGGAACACACCGTGGCCTGGCGCCCAAGTGGAACGCTGTTCACCGCGAGACTGACTTCGTTTGCTCTGGCGAGAGCCGCGGCCATCATTGCTGCGACCGTGATCCTTGTAGCCTCCAATCCTGCATTCGCCGACCTCGCACCCGCCGATTCGATGATCCAGCCAACGCCTGCGCCATCTTCGCTCCCTGCATCGGAGCCATTCCGGGTTCAGGTCAAGGACGGTGAGGACATCCACGCGACGTTCGTCGGCTCCTGGTGGAACGACTACGTTCGTATCGTCGATGGATGGGGTCACGTTCAATTCGTTCACGCCACCCGAGTGATTGCCATCTTCGACTCGACCGACCAGGACGTCACCCATCGTGTCCTCGACAGCCGAGCACAGCTCGGGGCGCGACCTGCTTATGTGGCACCACCTCGTGTGCTCAAGGCCAAGATTTATCGGTCACCGCTCTCAGCCAATATCGCGCAGGGGAGCTTTTTCGGCAGGACAGGAAGTTTCGACGATAACCAAGACGAGGCCATCCTCGTACAGGTGGATGTCGGGAACCTGTGGAAGATCGGGAATCGAGACGGTCTCGGGTTCTCCGTCTTCGGTTCCGGCGATAAGGCGCTGAACGCGGGCGTCAAGGTTTGGGGGAGAAGGCTTCTTCGACGAGATCTCGTTGTCGATGTTGCGCCAGGGGTGGTCCTGGCGACCAACGATCAGTACTCTGCACGCGACTTCGCACCCGCTTTCCTCTGTGAGACCGCCCTCACCTACAACTCTTGGCTGTCTCTCGCGGGGCAAGTCATGGTGCGGGATCGAACGAGCCCACAGAGCTCGGGCTCTTTTAGCCCGTACTCACTAGGCCCTTACTCGAGCCGAACAGACGCGGGGGAGGCCCACACGGAATGGGCCTGGTACTTCGGAGTGAAGCTCGGTGGTTACGCGGCCGCCCCGGCCATGTTCACGTCCTTCATGGCGGCCATGTTCATGCAGAACATCGAAGCGGAGCAGTTCGCTCCGTCCCCTTGAGGGACCGGTCCCCGTCAGCCGCTAGCACCACAGTGCTACGATGGAGTCATGCGGCACCGCTTCCTGATCCACCTTGTTTTGCAGGTAGGTACGGCCATCACCGCCATCACCGCCCTCACCGCCATGGCATCAACCCTCGAGAGCTGGAACGGCTCCGGTTATAACTTCGAAACCACGCCCTGCGAAGGAGCCATCGCGCGACCTCTGATGCGGCGCGACCTGCACCGTCTCACGTCCCCCTACCTGGACCAGGGCTTTCTCCTCTTCCGCGGCATCGGCTCAGGCCCGACGCTGGCCGTCATCGACGCCGTCACCGTGATTGCGGTCGATCACGATTCCACGCTCGATGTCGCTTCGGACCCGCTCGGGCACATGCACGCGGTGGGACCGCTCAGCCCTCCGCTCCGCGCGCAAGGCCGTGACGGCTCCGACCTGCTCCCTCTCGTCTCCACGAACGACGGAGACGCATGGGAGGGAGTCGCGCGGCAGCGTTCGGAACAAGATCCAACGGACGGTATGGAGCTCGAGTTCACCCGGCCGGCCAGTGTCATTCACCCCCGGCTCGTCATCAGGTCGAGCCTCACGTCCTGGGCGAAGGAAATGCTCCGCTCCGTGGTCCAGGGCCGGGGCTACGAACGAGACCAGTGGCTCAAGCTCGTCCAGACGGACACCACGGAGGCGAAGCGTGTTCGTGCGATCGTTCACGGAGACTCCGTGCTTCGCGCGTCGGTGTGGACGGTGGGCGGATGGGAGGAGCAGGGGAGCGTGACGGAGAGCACGCCGGGCACCATGACCATCCCGCTCGATCTGTCACGAAGCTTTGGCTGGACCGTCCGCGTCCGCCTCGAGGAGACGCCGGGCTTCTGGCGCATCGACCAGGTCGCCCTCGACTCCTCCCCGGATCCTGACCTTCTCGTCCAGGAAGTACGCCCCGAGCGCGCCTGGAGCGCGCGTCACCGCGACGTGCGCGGTCCGCTGATCATGGAGGATTGGGAGGTGTTCGGGTTCGCGCCCGGAGACACGGTGCAGCTCGCATTCCGCGCGCCCCCGCCCAGCACCGGGCAAGCGTGCACCTACTTCCTCCAGACGACCGGATGGGAGCGTCTCCTCGAACCGGTGGCTACTCAGCCCGATCCATCCGCCGCGGTGGCTTTGTCGGGCCCTGGCGCGTTCGCGCGTTGGTCGGTGGAGCGGCGGAACGCGGTTCTAGCCTCGGGTCACCCGGCAGCCTCCGCGCACCCGACCACCCGCTGAGTCACCCTACCCGCTTCAGCAGCCTCACGCCGCCGCCGATCCCCGTCCTTCCGCGTTCGCCATCGCCAGTGTTAGACTCGTCCGAAACCCCAGCCGGCACGGAATGGCCGGCAGAAGTCGACCTCCCAGGCACGGTGGTCATCGCGGACTGAGGTGTCGGCTCGAGACTCCGAGCCGGGCAGCATCCAGCCGGATCTAGAACGGGAGGCGCAGTCCCATGCGCCACGCATTCCGCTCCGCACTCGTGCCAGGGCCGTTATCTCAGGCCGCGGGATTACTCACCGCAGTTGCAATCCTCTTCGCATCGTCCGCACTTGCCGATTCCGTAGGTTCAGCGAATCTTCCTGCGGGGACGCCCGAGATTACCTCGCCGACGCGACCGCTTCGGGCATCGAACCTCGCAAGCCACCAGAAAGTTTCCGCGACGCTGCCGCTTACGGTTCATACGACCGACGGTCATTCGTACGGCGCCAAGACGATCCGTCTCGGGTGGAACGATTTCTTGCAAATCGCGGCCCCCTCCGGGCACGTGACCCATGTCGCCGCAAACAAGGTGGCGAAGATCGAGGACGCTGAAGGGAACGATCTCACGCAGGTCGTGCTGAATGGACACGAGGTGATCGGGACCGAGTCCGGCACCGCGGACAGCCTCAAGGTCCTACCGATTTCGGACATCGCGGCCGATCAAGGCGTCACGCCACGTCGCAGACCGTTCTCACACTTCCTCATGCAGGGCGCATGGATGGTTCGCATCGGCGAATCGAAGAACTTCACCAATGGCGGCTATGGGCCGGACTACCTCAACCCTCGGGTGTTCCAAGCCGAGCTGGGTGGCATGGGGAGGCTCGGTGAAAATTACGGAGTGGGCTTGTCTGTCTTCCTGGGTGGCAATGACGGCCAAACGATCGCCGGATTCAAGGCACGCGCCCGCCTTTTGCTGGGATCGAGCACCTATCTCGACATCGCGCCAGGATATATCAGTACGGTTCCAACCATCGGCGACCAACCGGAATCGAAGGGCTTCGTCGGGGAAGTCACGATCATGACCGACGGATGGATCGGGGCCACATCTCAGTTTCAGACCGTCAAGGTGCTGGACGCGAACGGGCATACGGCGACGGAGACCTGGTGGTACTTCGGTCTCAAGATCGGGGGAGTGCCCGGCATCTTCGCTGCCCTCGTGTCGGTCCTGGCTGTGGCAGTCTCGCAGTCGGTGGATTAGCTGAGGGTCGGTATCCGACCCCCCCGCTACCCGATCCGTTTCAGCCCCCTTGCGATCTCCCACGCAACCGCCGAGCCCTGGCCCTGGGCGTTCGCCATCGAGAGACTCCGTGGCGAACAGACATCACCAATGGCATACACGCGAGGCACGTTGGTGACACCACCGACACCCGCCGCGATATAACCTGTGCGGTCCATTCTCAGCTGACCTCGCAACAGCTCGCTACGAGGCTCCCATCCGATTCGCACGAACACGGCGTCGGCGTGCAGCACCCGCGGCTTGGCGGCGCCGCGCACGCGGTACTCCACGCCACTCACGGCTGCATCGCCCAGGATTCGCGTCACGCGGGCGTTGGGGACGATCCGGATCGATCGGTCCTTCCGCGCGCGCTCCAGGAAGTCGCTCCTGGCTCGAAATCGGGTGTTGTGGTGAAGGAGCGTCACGGGCGATCCCGTCTCCGCGCACAGCAAAGCATCCTCCACTCCCGCCGTGCCGCCGCCAATCACGACAACCGGACGCCCCGCGTACGCGGTGCGATCGAGATTCGCGGAGACGCTCACGCCGTGGTC
>DATEOQ010000295.1:0-2246 GCA_035273905.1 Candidatus Eiseniibacteriota bacterium
TGGACGTTGTCCAACCGAGATCGGCAATGGGGGCGACGGAGGCTCGGGAGGCCAGGGAGGCTCGGGAGGTGGTGGCGGCGGAGGCGGGGGTGGTCCGACCGCCGCGTTCGTCGTGGACGCCGCGGTCGTCTTCACCGAGAACGGCTCCACGGTCGAGCTCGGACCCGCCGCTCTTGGGGGCAGTGGCCCGGGGACTCCCGGCGCGGCTGGAGCCCGGACGCGCACGATCGACCTGAGCGCCCCCCCCGCGGCCACTTCGACCGCATCCCGATAATTCCCCGTCCCCACGCCCGCGTCCTCTACGATGGACGGCCATGTCCGCCGCCATCGAGCTGACCGGCGTCCGGAAGCGCTTCGGCGGGACCGTCGCGCTCGACCTCCCCGAGTTCGTCGTCCCCGAGCGAACGGTGCTCGCGTTGATCGGGCCGAGCGGGTGCGGGAAGAGCACGCTCCTCCGGCTCGTGGTGGGGCTCCTCCGCCCCGACCAGGGGCAGGTGAGGGTCGGCGGCACTCCGATGAGCCCCGCGACGCGCGACGAGATCCTTCCCCGCATCGGTTACGTGATCCAGGACGGCGGCCTCTTCCCGCACCTGACCGCACTCGAGAACGCCGCCCTCGTGGCGCGCCATCGCGGGTGGCCCCGGGATCGGGTCGACGCGCGGATCCGAGACCTCCTCGACCTCACCCGCCTCGACCGGGATCTCCTCGACCGCTACCCCACGGAGCTGAGCGGTGGCCAGAAGCAGCGCGTCGCGCTCATGCGCGCGCTCATGCTCGACCCCGACGTCCTCCTCATGGACGAGCCTCTGGGGGCGCTCGATCCCATGATCCGTTCGAGGCTCCAGCGCGATCTCCGCGAGGTGTTCGAACGCCTGCGGACGACCGTCCTCTTCGTCACGCACGACATCGCCGAGGCCGCGGCCGTGTCGGACGAGATCGCGCTCCTGCGCGCGGGACGCCTTGTCCAGCGGGGCAAGCCCCCGGAGCTCACCGGCGCCCCCGCGGACCCGTTCGTGACCGAATTCATCGCGGCGCAGGCTCCGCCGAAAGCGCTCGGTTGGTCGCGATGAGGCGGGCCACCGTGGTGCTGATGGCGACGCTCCTCGTGAGCGCGCAGAGCGCGCAAGCCGAAGTCACGGTTGGATCGAAAGCGTTTCCCGAGTCCTGGATCTTGAGCGAGGCGCTCGCGAGGACCCTGCGATCCGAGGGCGTCGCGCGCGTGGAGCACCGCCACAACCTGGGTGGAACCGAGATCGTGGCGCAGGCGCTTCAGTCGGGCGCGGTGGACGTCTACCCCGAGTACACGGGCACGATCCAGGAAGTGCTGCTCCATCGCTCCGGCGCGGCGGGCGGCGCCGCGAGCGTGGACACCATGCGCGCCTCACTCGCCCGGCTCGGGCTCGGCATGAGCGATCCCATCGGCTTCAACGACGGCTACGCGATCGCGATGCCGGAAAGCCTGGCGGCGCGGCTCGAGATACGCACGATCTCCGACCTCGGCCGGCATCCCGATCTCAGGCTAGGGCTCACGCACGAGTTCCTGGGCCGGGCCGACGGATACCCCGGACTCGCGCGCCACTACGGGCTCCGCATGCGCCACGTGCTGGGCATCCAGCACGAGCTCGCGTACACCGCCCTCGCGAGCGGCGGGATCGACGGGACCGACATCTACACGACCGACGCCCAGATCGCGCGCCTCAGACTTCGCGTGCTCGAGGACGATCGAGGGTTCTTTCCGCGCTACGACGCGGTCTGGCTGTATCGCCTCGACCTTCCCGGGCGCGAGCCGCGCGCCCTCGAGGCCATCCACTCGCTGACGGGGCGGATCTCGGAGAAGGCGATGATCCGTGCGAACGCGCGGGTGGTCCTCGACGGGATCTCCTACGAGGCCGCCGCCGATTCGTTGCTCGCGGAGGTTCGCCCGATCACCGGCCCTGCCCCGGCGGGTGAGCGGGAGGGCGTCGCGTCGTCGATCGCGCGGAACACGGTCCGTCATCTCGAGCTCGTGCTCCTCGCGCTCCTCGCGGCGATCGCGATCGGGCTCCCCCTCGGGATCGCGGCCGCGGGCTCGCCCCGTCTGGGAGGCGCGATCCTCCTCGTGACCGGGGTCCTCCAGACCATCCCCTCGCTCGCGCTCCTGGCCGTCCTGATCCCGCTCCTCGGGATCGGCTTCCGGCCCGCGCTGGCGGCCCTCTTCCTCTACAGTCTCCTGCCCATTGTCCGGAACACGGTCGTGGGGCTCTCGA
>DATEOQ010000296.1:0-2763 GCA_035273905.1 Candidatus Eiseniibacteriota bacterium
GCCGTGGCGCGCGCGCTCGAGCGCTACGACGGGAAGCCCCCCGAGGTGTGGCTCTACCGCGGCGCCTGGCAGGAGTGGCCCATCGCCGAGGCGGATCTCCTCGTGCCGATGTCGGAGGAGGAGCTGCGGCTCAAGATCGCCGCCATCTTCAAGCATCAGAGCCAGAAGGACCGCGCCCCCTACCCCGGCGTGGACGAGCGCGAGTTCTGGCAGCGGGTGGAGGAGCGGAACAAGGGGACGGCCGCGCTCGTGGACCGTCTCGGGTTGCCGGAGTACTACGCCATGGAGGCGCTCGTGGTCCGGAGCGCGCGCTCTCTCACGGACCGGGACGGGCGGGACTAGGCGGAGCGGCCGGCCTCGGGTTTGTAGATGAGCCCGAGATTCTTCCGCCCGTTCATCTTCACGACGAGCGGTCGATCGAAGATGAGATGACGAACCGCCTCCGCCTCTCCAACCTGCGGCTGTCCCTCGATCCAGTCCCAATCGATGAATCCTTCCCCCAGGTCCTCGTTCACCGTGAAGTAACCCACGCCGAACGACGTCAGATTCTGGAAGAAGTGGCTCCCCTGCGATGGCGTCACGCGCACGTCGCGGAATCCTGATTCCACGATCACGCGCGCCCCCGAGATCTGATCCCAGGTCACCGGAATCCCGAGCCACGGATCGGTCGATCCCCAACGACCCACTCCGATGAGGAGGTAAGGACGCTTCGTCTGGAGGAGCTCGGCGTTGAATCGCGCCACCGCGGAGGCGGCGTCGCGGCTCCGGGCGCGATCGAATCGGTGGAAGTCGACGACGACCACGTCCCGGATGTCGTCCACGAGGCCGTTCCCCATCACCTGCGTGCTCCGGCAGAGGAGGGCTTCCTTGGGCGGCTCCTCCAGCTCGAGATTCTCGGTCTCGCGCGCGAGCACGAGCGGACGCATCTGGAGAAAGCCGAAGTGGTGCGGCCTCGATGGGTCCTTGGAGAGGACCGTCGCGAATTCGATCTCCGCGGGGCGATTCATGCCGCGGCTCCCCGCGTCGAGGAGGATCGAAAGGATCTCCGCGAGCGGGAAGACGCCGTGCTTCAGGACCGGCGCGAAGGTCACGAGCCGCACGCCCGGGCGCGCGAGCCCGTCGTACACCGCCTGGTTCTCCGCCGACCACGTGGATCCGAGAGCGTAGAGCGTGCCGTCCGCCTCGGCCGCCTCGAGCCCGAAGCGCCTCTCCCTCATCCCCTGCACCCCGTCCCCTTCGCTCCCGTTCAGCTCCACGGCCCAGAAGTCGCGCTGCGAGTTGCGGACGATCTCGTCGGGCGTCGAGAACTGGAGGATGGCCTGCGGATGGCGCGGGCAAAAGGTGAGGCAGCGGTCCCCCTCGACCACGCTCCGTCCCATGCCGAGCGCCACGGCGGCAATCCCATCCTCGGTGTGGAGCGGCGCGGCGGCGTAGTAGTTGTAGGAGCGGGCCACGCCGGAGAAGTCGGGGTAGAAGCGGCTCCCGTGGTGCGCGCCGACGACGCGCTGGATGGCGACCGCCATCTTCTCCTCCTCGAGCCGGTACGGCGTGTTGTGGAGGAAGTCCTTGGTCTGGCTGAGGAACGTGGAGGCGTACACGCGCCGCACGGCGCCGACGAGCTGACGAAGCCGCACGCGCGAATCGGGATGATTGTTCGGGAGCATGAACGTCTCGTAGACGCCGGTGAACGGCTGGTACTGCGAGTCTTCGAGGAGGCTCGAGCTCCGGACGGCGAGCGGCCAGCGCGCGGACTCGACGAACGCGCGGAGCTTGCGCATGACGTCCCGCGGGAGCGGCGCCTTCAGGAACTCGGCCAGGATCTTCTCGTCGTCGCGGCTGTTGAGCGCGAGATCGTAGAGCTCGTTCCGCTCGAGGTAGCGATCGAAGCAGTCGGTCGCGAGCACCACGGTCTGCGGGACCGCGATCCGCACCCCTGGGATGCCGCGGCCGATGCCGAGGTAATTGATGAGGTAGCGCACGAACGCGAGGCCGCGCGCCTTCCCGCCGAGCGATCCGGTTCCGATCCGCGCGAAGTAGTTGCTGTCGGGATCGAACGTGGCCGGATCGAAGTCGGCGACCAGCGCCTCGGTCTGCTCGCGGCGATACTCCCCGATCGATTCGATCAGGTTGTGACGGAGTCCCTCGAGCGAGCCGAAGTCCTCGACACGCCGGGGCCGGAGCTTTCGCGCGAGCGCGAACTCGGTGCGCGCTCCGAGCCAGTTGGAGAAGTGGTTCCGCTGCGCGTGGTAGCCGATGCTCTCGGCGGGAACCGTCCGGAGCTTCTCCTCCAGCGACTTGAGATCCCGCGCGCGGGCCACCTCCGTGCCGTCCGGGAGCCGGAAGACGAACTCGCCGAACGCGAAATTCTCGACGAGGAACGCGCGGAGATCCGAAAGGAGCGTCTCGGAGTATTTGCGGAGAAACGCCGCGCCCACCTCGGCCGCCCGGGCCGCGAACTCGGCGCGGCTCGACTGGAGCACGATCGGCAGGTCGGGAATGCGGCTCCGGACGAGCTTCGCGAGCTCGAAGCCCGCGTTCCGATCGCGCGTCCCTCCCCGTGGAAACTCCACATCGGTGATCAGCCCGAGGAGGTAGGGCTCGTATTTCTGCACCAGCTCCCACGCCTGCTCGAACGTGCTCGCGAGGAGGAGCTTCGGCCGCGCGCGCGTTCGAACGAGCTTGTGGGATGGATTGATCCCCTCCGAGAGGAGCCGCTCCGACTGGCGGATCAGCTCGGTGTAGATCTCGGGAAGGAACGACGAG
>DATEOQ010000297.1:0-3405 GCA_035273905.1 Candidatus Eiseniibacteriota bacterium
CGCGTGCGCGGCCGTCTGCGTGATGCGGTTTCGAGCCCGTTTCAAGCGCGTCGTTGCCATGATGTGTGCCCCCTTGATGTCGACGACCTCGAGTCGGACCGCTCTCTAGTCGATCCGGCTGTAGGCCGGAATGGTCAAGAACTCTTCGAGCGTCTCCGCCGTGGAGAGCCCGAGGAACAAATCACACGCTTCAGCGAACCGCCCGTTCCGGAACCGCTCGGAACCGACCTCCTGCTCCACATGGCGCATCTCGTCCTCGATGACAGCGCGAACATGCGCTGCGTCAACGACGGCCCCATCTTCGAGCCGCGCCTTGTGGTGAACCCACTGCCACACTTGCGCGCGGGAGATCTCCGCGGTCGCGGCGTCCTCCATGAGGTTGTAGAGCGGGACGCATCCGTGCCCTTCGAGCCAGGCTTCCAGGTACTGGATCCCGACCCGCGCGTTCAGGCGTAGGCCCTCTTCGGTGCGCGTGCCCTTCGGCACTGCGAGAAGGTCGCTCCCCGTGACCTCCACGTCCTCGCGCTTCCGTTCGAGCTGGTTGGGGCCGTCCATGACGGCCTCGAAGACTTCGCGCGCCACCGCCACGAGTCCCGGATGCGCGACCCAGGTGCCGTCGTGCCCGTCCGTGACCTCGCGAAGCTTGTCCTGGCGCACCTTCTCGAGCGCCGCGTGGCTCGCGTCGGGGTCGCTCTTGATCGGGATCTGCGCCGCCATGCCCCCCATCGCGTGCGCGCCGCGGCGATGGCACGTACGGATGCAGAGCTGCGTGTACGCGCGCAGGAAGGGCTGCGTCATCGTCACCTGCGAGCGGTCCGGCAGCACCGCCGCCGGGTCGTTACGCCGCACCTTGATGAAGGAGAAGATGTAGTCCCACCGGCCGCAGTTGAGCCCGGCTGCATGCTCGCGAAGCTCGTAGAGGATCTCGTCCATCTGGAATGCGGCCGGCAGCGTCTCGATGAGCACCGTGGCCTTGATGGTCTCTCGCGGAATGCCGAGCGTCTCCTCGGCTGCGAGGAAGACCTCGTTCCAGAGACGCGCCTCGCGATAGCTCTCCAGCTTGGGAAGATAGAAGTACGGCCCGGTCCCCCGCCGGATCAGCTCGTGCGCGTTGTGGAAGAAGTAGAGACCGAAGTCGAACAGCGCCGCCGGAACGGGCCGGCCATCCACGTGGATGTGCCGCTCGGTGAGATGGAGGCCGCGCGGACGGACGATCAGCGTGGCGGTCTCGTCGGCGAGGCGATACTCCTTGCCGGACGCCGGATCGACGAAGTCGATGGTCCGCCGGACAGCGTCCATCAGGTTGATCTGCCCTTCGACGTTGTTGCTCCAGGTGGGTGCGTTCGAATCCTCGAAGTCCGCCATGAAGCAATCCGCGCCGGAATTGAGCGCGTTGATCACCATCTTCCGATCGACCGGACCCGTGATCTCGACGATGCGTCGCGTGAGATCGCCTGGCACCGGCGCGATCGTCCAGTCGCTTTCGCGAACCGTCAGCGTCTCGTCGAGGAACTGGAGGGGCAGATCGATCGAGAGCCGGCTCGCGCGGTCCGCGAGGAGCCGCTCGAGCGTCGGCTGGAAGGCCCTCGTCAGACCCTCGATGAAGGCCAGAGCCTCCGGCGTCAGAATCCGCTCGTATCCCGGGCGGACCGGGGCCTCCACCGTGGCTCCCGTCGTTGTGATCGCGCTCACGTTCATATAACAAGAATGACAGATAATGTGGATTTTAGCTAGTAATTTATTGCATTACAATAGATTACAGTATTTACAAGCACGTATTTCACAAATGCGCATTCTGTAAGTATGGTAAACTTGGTTGGTGGAAACGAACTTGAAAGCTACCGGCCTGGGGCGGAAGATCCGGGCCCTCCGCCAGGCTGAGGGACTGACCCAGGCGGCCATGGCCGCGCGGATCGGGATCTCCTCTTCGTACCTGAATCTCATCGAGAACGACCGCCGCCCACTGGGTGCCGGACTCCTCCTCACGCTCGCACGCGCGTTCAATATCGACCTCAGGACCTTCGCGCTCGGCGAGGACGCTCAACTCGTATCGGACCTCGCCGAGACCTTCGGCGATCCTCTATTCGGCGAGCGCCGTCTCGACGAGCGCGAGCTCCGCGAGTTCGTCTCGTCGAGCCCCGCCATCGCTCGAGCCGTGGTGCGACTCCATCACGCTTACACGGACGCGCGCGCCTCGGCCGAATCGATCGCCGCGGAGGTGGTGGACCGGCAGGACCTCTCCGGCGTGGATCGCGCGGGTCTCGCAGCCGAGGAGGTCTCGGACCTGGTGCAGCGACACGTGAACCACTTCCCCGAGCTCGAAGCCGAGGCGGATCGGATCTGGAAGGACGCGAAGCTCGAGGATCACGACTTCTTCGAGGGGATGGCGCACTACATGGAACGTCGCCACGGCGTGCGCGTGCGCGTGCTCCGTCTGGGCGAGATGGGAGATGCGGTGCGACGCTTCGATCCGGAGCGGCGCGAGCTGCATCTGTCGGAGGTGTTGAGGCGTGGCTCGCGCGGGTTCCAGCTCGCGCACCAGGCGGCGCTCCTCACCTGCCCCGACACTTTGGATCGCATTGCCCAGGACGAGCAGCTCACGTCGCCGGAATCGCGTGCGCTATGCCGGATCGCCCTCGCCAACTACTTCGCGGGGGCGCTCCTGATGCCCTACGACGCGTTCTATCGGGCCGCGGAGGAGGAGCGCTACGACACCGATCTCCTGGAGCACCGGTTCCGCGCCAACTTCGAGCAGATCTGTCACCGCCTCACGACGCTCAATCGCTCCGGCGCGCGAGGCATCCCGTTCCACATGGTGCGGGTGGACATCGCGGGGAACATCTCGAAGAAGTTCAGCGCCACAGGCCTTCGGTTTCCGCGGTTCGGCGGCCTCTGTCCCCTCTGGAACGTGCACGCCGCGTTTCTTCAACCCAACGTCATCCGCGCGCAGCTCGACCGCTTTCCCGACGGCACGTTGTATTTCTCCTTCGCACGCACCATCCGGAAGCACCGCGGCGGCTATCACACGCCCGAGGTCCTGTATTCCGTAGGGCTGGGATGCGACGTGGAATCGGCGAAGCGCCTCGTGTACGCCGACGGCTTCGACCTCACCAACCCCCAGGCCGCCGCCCCGGTCGGGATCACCTGCCGGTTGTGCGAGCGCCTCGACTGCCGCGCCCGGGCCTTCCCCTCGATCTATCAGCCGTTGAGGGTGGATGAGAATCTTCGCGGGGTGTCGTTCTTCGCCCGGCCCGGGGGCAAGGGCAACGAGTGACGGCTGTTGCGGGGGGCACCCCTCGCACTCGTTGCTCGCCCCGGGGCGAGTTGCTGCCCCGCCATCGCAAACCAACGTTGACGCTCGGCCCGTTCTCAACTCGCCCCGGGGCCAGTCGTCCGGGATCCCCG
>DATEOQ010000298.1:0-8840 GCA_035273905.1 Candidatus Eiseniibacteriota bacterium
CGGCCCGTCCGGCACGGTCCTCGTGAGCCGACTCGGCGGGAACCTGCGGGGCCAGCCGATTTCGGGGCTGGGCACCGTTACCGCGAGCGCCGGACAGTACTCGGCGCGGCAGGCGTGGGTTCAGTGGGGACCGAACCGCGTCGACGCGAACGGAGACTTTGGCCGGCATTGGAATCTGGATTGGAAGCTCGACGCGCCGCGTCTCGCCGCGGCGATGCCTCAGGCGAGCGGCGCGCTTCGAGGGACCGGCAGCATCCAGGGGGCGACCGGGCGCATGCGCGTGATCGCGAACGTGACGGGGGACAGTCTCTTTGTCGGGACCCTCCACGCCGGGACGCTGCGCGCGAACGGGGACGTGAACCTCGCGCCGGGCGGCTCGATCGCCTTGAATGCGACCGCCACCGAGCTGAGCGCCGCCGATCACGTGGCCAGCCACTTCGAGCTCGCGGCGTCCGGTACGCGCGACCAGCACCAGATCCGGGCCGCCGTCGCCGGGCGCGAGGACAGCACCGTCGCGGTCCTGGCGGGGGGCTACGGCGCCGGGACATGGCGCGGGCAGATTCGATCGCTCGACGCGGTCCACCCGCGCGGCGGACGCTGGTCGCTCGTGAGCCCGGCGCCGCTCGTCGCGACGCGCGAGCGGGTGGATGTGCGGGACTTCGTCTGGCAGTCGGGCTCGTCCCGCATCACGGTGAACGCGGGGTGGTCCCCGTCGGGCGCGTGGGATCTCGATTCGCGCTTCGACCAGGTGGCCCTCACGCTGGTCGAGCCGTTCCTGCCGCCCCGGATCCGGCTGACCGGAACGATGCAGGGCGAAGCGAAAGCGCGGAGCACCGCCGATCACGCGATCTACGCCGACGTGAACGTGGTCCCCGGGCCGGGCGAGATCCAGTACATGACTCCGACCGGCCAGTGGATCCCGAATCGATTCGACAACGCGGCCCTGCGGGCATCCGCCGACGGCGGGCGCCTCCACGGCACGTTCCAGGCGGACCTCGTCGGCAATGGCACCATCCGTGGCGAGGTCTCCTCACCGGCGTACGCCGCGGCCGCGACTCCCATCGACGGCCGCGTGACCATCCGGCTGCGCGACCTCGGGATGCTCCAAGGCTTCACCAACGACATGGCGTCCACCGCGGGGTCACTCGATGCGGATCTCGTGGTGGGAGGGACCATGCAGTCGCCCTTCGTCCAGGGACCGGTTCATCTCCGGAACGCGAGCGCCGATCTTCCGCGGCTCGGGCTCCAGCTTCGCGAGGCGACCATCGACGCGACGGGGAGCCCGGGAGGAAAGCTGGAGATCCACGGCTCCGTTCTCTCCGGAGGCGGGCGCCTCCAGATCGATGGCACCGCGGCCGTCACGCGCAACGCCGAGGCGGTGGCCCATGTGACCGTCAAGGGGGACCGCGTGCAGACGATCAACACCAAGGACATGCAGATCGTGGCCTCCCCCGACGTGGTCGTGGACGTGAAGGGACAGCGCATCGACGTGACCGGGAAAGTCGTGATTCCGCAAGGAAGGGTCGACGTCGGACGCCAGGATGACAAGACCGTGATCAAGCCGTCGAGCGACGTCGTCTACACGGGCGCGGACTCGCTGGACATGGTCGGACCGTGGGAGATCCATTCGAGCGTCCAGGTCACGCTCGGCGATAACTTCACCGTCCGCGGCTACGGACTGGAAGGCAAGCCGACGGGCACCCTCCTCGTCATCGAGAATCCCGGTCTGCCGGTTCTCGGCCGCGGGCGGCTCGACATCAAGGAAGGGACCTACAACATCTATGGCCAGGACCTCGAGGTGACGGAGGGCAGCCTCCTCTTCGCCGGAGGGCCGATCACGAATCCCACGGTCCGGGCCCGCGCGGCGCGGACGGCCGACGACGGAACCGTGGCGGGATTCATCGTCCGGGGCACCGTGCTGCGCCCGGACGTCTCGGTCTACTCCGAGCCCGCGATGGGACAGAGCCAGGCGCTCTCCTACATCCTCTTCGGCAAGCCGATCGAGAGCGCGAATCTGTCGCAGGGGCAGGTCGCGAGCACGATGGCCCAGACCCTGGGTGTGCCTGGGACGAATCTCCTAGCCCACAACGTGGCGTCCGAGCTGGGCATCGAGCAGGCCAAGATCGCGGTGGGGAGCTCGCTCCAGAACACCTCGGTCATGCTCGGCACGCACCTGACCTCGAAGATCTTCGTGAGCGCGGGCATGGACGTGTTCGAGGCGGCATCGACGCTCAAGGTCCGCTACGTACTGAACCGCATCTTCACGATCGAAGCCGAGACCTCGCGGCAGAACCGGGTCGATTTGTTGTACACGGTCGAGCGTTAAGCTGGCCCTTCCCTAGGGCTCCGGCGTAGACTGCGCCGAACCCCAGCGGAGGAGGCCCGTCGTGAATGGACGCACGCCCGGTACCACCTCGTTCCTAGCTCTCCTGCTCTTGTTCCCAGCCCTTTCGAGCGCGGCGCCGCGTGTTGCTCCAGCGCACACCGGAACACCGCGACCCATGTCCCACGCGTTTCGGTACGCACCGGGACAGATCGTCGCGATTGCGAAGGAGGGCGTTCTGGACTCGGATGCCCAGGGTGCCGCGAGGTCACCCGATGGGCGGGTCCAGGCCGCTCTCGCGCGGGCCGGTCTGACGCGAGCTTCGCGTCTCGACCGCACGCCTCGCGGCGGCACCGTGCGGAAAGAGCGGATGTGGCTCCTCGAGAGTGCGAGCCCCTCGTTCGATCCTCCCGCGGCGGCGGAAGCCCTCCGCGAGACGGGGCGCTTCGCGGCCGTCGTCCCGAACTTCACCGTTCATCTCCTTGCCACCTACCCCAGCGACATCTGGCTTCCGTACCAGTGGTACGTGGATGACGCGAGCTTCGCGGATATCCGGCTCCCGTTTGCGTGGGATGTCGAGAAGGGCAATTCCTCGGTCGTCATCGCGATCATCGATACCGGCGTGGATATCGGCCATCCGGATCTCGCGTCGAATGTCTGGCACAACCCGGGAGAGATCGCGGGGAACGGCCTGGACGATGATGACAATGGATACATCGACGATGCCGACGGCTGGGACTTCGGCCGGCACGACAACGACCCGCGGCCCGAGTACTCGCGTGACGATTCCACCGGCATCGACCTGGGCTACCACGGCACGTTCTGCGCCGGCATCGCGGCCGCGGCCACGAACAACGACGACGGCATCGCGGGCGCCGGGTGGAACTGCCGGATCATGGCGCTCAAGGCATCGCACCCGGACAGCACGGGGCTCATCTACGCGAGTGCGGTGGCCCCGGCGATCGCCTACGCGGTGGACGAGGGCGCCTCCATCATCTCGATGAGCTTCGGCGATTTCGCGGCGCCCGGCCTCCCGCAGTTCTACCAGTCGCTCATCGACATGGCCAACCAGGCGGGCGTGCTCTGCGTGGCGGCGGCTGGCAACGAGGGGGACGACGTGCCCATCTACCCGGCTGGCTGCGAGCGCCTCCTGGCCGTTGCCGCCACCGACTTCGACAACAATCGAGCGGAGTTCTCGAACTGGGGAAGCTACGTCGACATCGCCGCGCCGGGCAGCTCGATGTGGTCGACCATCTGCCAGAACTACACGTTCCTGCTCTCGGATCAGATCGTCTACCTCTTCCTGGGATGGGACACGGTGAATCCCTACATGTACGGGGATGGAACCTCGTTCGCGTGCCCCTTGGTGGCCGGAGTGGCCGGGCTGGTTCGGTCGCATTACCCGGGTCTGAATCCAGCGATGGTAAGGCAGCACTTGATCGCGACCGGGGACGTCCTGCCCTACGACCACCCAATCGGGCCGAAAGTGAATGCGTTCCAGGCGGTGAACACGGTTCCGACCGCGGTGGAGGAGGGCGAGGCGCCCCGGCTGGCCCTGGCCGCGGCGCCGAACCCAGCTGTGGGTGGATCCGAGATTCGATTCACGCTCGAGCGGGAGGCGCGTGTGCGACTCTCCTTGTTCGATGCGTCGGGGCGAAGAGTGCGTGAGCTGGTGCGTGGCTCGCTGGCGGCCGGGCCGCATCGCATCGTCTGGGACGGGCGAACCGACGCGGGCTCGACGGCCGGCGCCGGCGTGTACCTCGTGAAGCTCGAGACCGCGGGGGCGGCGCGCACGATGAAGCTCGCGTGGATGGGACCCTGAGCCTCTCGATCACGACGGAGCGCCAGATCGAGATCGCAGCGCCGTCCGAACGGGTCTGGACGGTCATCGCCGACGTCGAGCGCTGGCACGAGTGGACCGCCTCGATCACGTCGATCCGGTTGCTCGACGGCCCGCTCGCGGTTGGAGGGCGCGCCGAGGTGCGTCAGCCCAAGCTCCCGCCCCTGGTCTGGCGTGTGACCGCGCTCGAGCCGGGGCGATTCTTCGACTGGGAAGTCCGGAGCCCGGGAGCGCTGACCGTGGGGAGCCACCGTGTCGAGCCTCGCGGTACCGGTTCGCTCGCGACGTTGAAGCTCGTTCAGGCGGGACCGATCGGCTGGCTCGTGGGGCGGGTGATGCTGAATTTGACGCGCGAGTATGTCTCGATGGAGGCCGCGGGCCTCAAGAAGCGCTCGGAAGGCCGCTGAGTCGCGTGTGAACCGAACCGCGCTCGATCACATCGTGATCACCGCCCCTTCGCTCGCGTCAGGCGTCGAGTATGTGCGCGGCATCCTGGGCGTCGCGCCCGGGCCGGGTGGAGAACACCCGCGCATGGGCACCCACAACGCGCTCCTCAAGCTTGGAGCCACGACCTACCTCGAGGTGATCGCGGCGAATCCGTCCGCGGCCCGTCCCGCTCGACCCCGGTGGTTCGATCTGGATCGCATCGCGCCCAATGCCTCTCCGCGCCTCGTCGCGTGGGTCGCGCGGTCCAGCGATCTCAGGACGGTCACCGTGGCGTCTCCCATTCCTCTTGGAACGGTGGAATCGGCCACGCGCGGAGACCTCGCGTGGAACATCACCTTGCCCGCCGGCGGAGGCCTCGTCGAGGGGGGTGTCGTGCCCATGGTGATCGAGTGGACGAGCGGATCGCATCCCGCGGGGAGGTTGCCGGATCTGGGGCTAACCCTGGAGCTGCTGGAGCTCACGCATCCCCGTCCCGAAGCGATCGAGAGCGTGCTCCGATGGATCGGATTCGAGGGGCCGGTGTCGGTTCAGGAGGGTGAGGCGCCAGCGCTCCAAGCTCGCGTGCGCACGCCGGGGGGGACGAGGACGTTAGCTTGAGGCAGGGCGCGCGAGGCCGTAGAACCGCAGATCCTCGTCGTCATTCGGGAGCCTCATCATCCGCTCGAATGTGAACCCGAGCGACGTCAATAGTCGGATCGACGGAGCATTGCCCGGCGCGACGATCGCGACGAGCCGTGTGAGCCCGAGCGCTCCCCACGCGTGGTCCATCACCGCCTGGGCCGATTCCAGCGCGTACCCCTGGCCGCGGTATGCGGGCAGGAACGCGAAGCCGATGTCGACGTCCTCGAGAATCTCCCGCCGGATCAGCCCGCACATCCCGATCGTCGCCCCCGATTCCTTCAGCACGACCGCGAACAGACTGAATCCGCACTTCTCCTGCATCGCGATCGGGCCGCGCTCGAGGTAGCCGCGCGCATCCTCCAGCGTGCGGACGTTGCGGTCGCCGATGTTCCGGATCCAGTCGGGATCGTTGACCAGCTCGTACGCGAACGGTGCGTCCTCCACCGTGAACGCGCGGATGCGAAGCCGTGGCGTTTCGAGGATCGTCTTGGAGGCCGATGCGGGGTCGATCATCCCTGCGTCCCGCTGATGATCCGCAAGTGTGCCGTCCACGGACCGACCTCGTCCGTGTACTGCCGCCCGATCACGCGCGCGATCTGGATGACGTGGTCGAGATCGTGCGCGACCCACGTGGCCAGAAGCTGGCGAAGGGTGACCGAGCCGAGCTTGGGGTGCTTCCCGCGCTTGTCCAGGTCGGACGTGGTGAGGGCGAGGGCCTTCAAGGCCGCGATGTTGGCGGCGCGCAGGGAAGCGAACTCGTCCAGGAGCCGATCCAGCGTCTTCCCCCGCGAAGCTTCGGTCTGCGCGAAACGATCGAAGGGCTCGAACGCGCGCTCTTCGCCGGTCGCGAGGATCATGCGAGCGCGAGGCATCCAGTCGGTCTTCTCACCGTGGATGAGGTGCCCCACGACATCGAAGGGGCTGAAGGTGTCCGCACCCTCATTGCATCGGAGCCATGCATCCGGCAGGCCACGGAGCATCGCGTCGAGCACGCGCGGGGTGCGCTCCAGGATGGGAATGGCCTCACCCATGACGAAGGCTCGCCGCATGAGCTCGGGCACGCTATGGACTCGGCGGAGTGTAGCGGGTCACGGACCATGCGCCCACACTGCTGGTACCACTCGCGGAGCCCTTGTCCAGAGTCAGCAGACCTGAGCCGGACCAGGTCAGGCTTCCAGGTCCGAATCCCGAGATGTCGACTCCGTAGCCGGGTTGGGTGGGCGATTGCCTGTAGTAACCGTCGAGAAAGATGACCCCATAGGCATCGGCGGAATCAAACGCCATTCCGATGAACGTGGTTTGATCGGGGAATGTCCCGGTAACGCTGGTGTCGGGCGCGATGAAATTCCATCGTCCATGCAGGGAGTCTCCCGCAAATGTGCCGAGATACACCTCGATGGAATCGTCAGCGCCCACCAGGCCCTGACAATACCCGCTTCCGTGGGGCCCCGTGATGTAGCCAAACAGCTTCCCATCGCCGAACGACCCTGTACTGAACTCATATCCACCGCCGCTAGCGGTGGAGGTGTTCCCGTAGCCGGTCAGCTCGATCGGTGCGCTTCCATCATCGGGTGTCAGAATTACGTGAAGTCCAACCGGTAGAGGGCTCGAGGGCCGGAGCGGGGCGACGGACCCGGGGTTTTCTCCCCACTGGTCGATCTCGAGGGACATGTGCCCCCCCTCCAAGGGACCAATGTAGAACCCGGTCACGTCGTAGTGATTTCTGAGGACGTACTGCTTGGGCTTTTCCTCGTCGCCGCCGCAGCCTACGACCCAGGTAGCCACCAGAACGGTAAAAAGAGCAGGCAGGGAGCGGTTCACGGGCTGGTCCTCGCGCTTGATGGTGAAGAGGGGAGATTACCATGACCTGGCGGAGATCTACCCGTTCGACATTTGACCCGCTACACTCGATAGAACCCCACCAAGACCGGAGGAGATCACCATCCATGGGCAAGCCCGTCGTGCATTGGGAACTCTGGACCGAGAACCCCGAGAAGGTGTCGGACTTCTACGCCAAGGTCTTCGACTGGAAGATCCAGCACTATCCAGAGATGAACTACCGGATCGTCGAGACGGGAGGCGGCGGGATCAATGGCGGGATCTTCACGCCCGATCGGAGCGGTCCCTGGCCGGGGAACATGTCCTTCTACATCGACGTGGACGATCTAGCGACGTACCGGAAGAAGATCGAAGCGGCGGGTGGGAAGATCCTCGTGCCGGAGCAGGAAGTGCCGGGCATGGGCTCGTTCTCGCTCTTCGCGGACCCGGACGGCCGCGTCCTGGGTATCTGGAAGCAGACCGGCGCGCGATAGGGATGCTGAATTGAATGACTGGAGGCGCACTCCGCTCGGATGGATTCTTTGTATTGGGAGCCTCGTGCTTCTATGCGGCTCCAAGGATCCTTTCCCGACGGATGAGTCAAATACTGATCCCGTAGACCCTGTCGTGGACTTCTTGAGGCACTCGGGCGCCCCAGTCGGCTTCACCGAGGCACATGCTCTGGGGCGAGAGGCGCTACCCTTGCTCGAGGGGTATCTCAGGGACGAGCACCAAAAGGATCATTGGTTCGTGATCGTGAGTGCGATCAACTTCATCCAAGACCCTGCCGGCTTTCACATCGTTCGGGACTTTCTCTTCAATCGATTTGAAGGGGATGTCGATCAGCCCACGTTTGAAGCCCTCTACAGCGTTGTTGCCTCGATGGGCCCGCTCGCCGCGCGATCGGATTCGGCCCTTCAGTTTTTGGTTAGCGGAACAGATCCATCGTACTGGACGAGGGTCCATTGGAAAGATCCTCACGTCAAGACCGGCGCGGAGTACCAGCACGTGTGGTTGAGCACGCTGTCCATCATGCAGCTTGGGCTGAGTGGGCGACCTGAGGCGGTGCCTGTCTTGAACGAGCTAATGAAGAGACCGTACTCGAAAGCACAGACCGATGCCCTCAAGGAAGCGATTCAACTCCAACGCGAGGTGGAGGGGGTGGGGCCGGATCGCTACTACGAGCGACTCGGCAAGCCGACACCATGCGACAGTCTTCCATGCGACATGTTCTAGTTGCACCCGGCAATGTCTAGTTCGTAGGAGCTACTCACCATGTGCCGAAACATCAAGACGCTGTTCAATTTCGATCCACCTGCAACGGACGAGGAGATTCGTGCCGCGTCGGTTCAATTCGTGCGGAAGCTCTCGGGGTTCACGAAGCCCTCGAAGGTGAACGAGGCCGCGTTCGACCTGGCCGTCGATGAAACGGCGAAGGTCGCGCGAAAGCTCATCGATTCACTCGTGACGAACGCGGAGCCGCGGGATCGGGAGGTGGAGGCGGAGAAGGCGAAGGCGCGGGCTTTGGAGCGGTTCGGGGCTCGGTAGGGTTCGAATCGGGACGCGGTCGGGTTCTACCGCCCGCCGTGCGATCCGGCGTAGAGCTGACGCGCGGTCATGAGGTGGCGCATCGCCTCGGACCGCCGCCCCAAAGAATCCAGCAAGAGCCCCAGGTTGTAGTGCGCGTCCGCTGCCTCGGCGTCGATCTCGATGGCCCGCCGGTACGCGAGGATCGCTTCCTCCGGCCGCCCGCGATCCTCGAGGAGGACTGCGAGGTTGTAGGGGATGGTC
>DATEOQ010000299.1:0-6925 GCA_035273905.1 Candidatus Eiseniibacteriota bacterium
GGACAGGCCGGCCACATCCACCATGCGCTGCCGCGCGAAGATCTGCTCGAGCTTCTTGATTTGATCCCGGAGCCGCGCCGCGCGCTCGTACTCGCGCCGCTCAGCCGCGTTCTCCTGCAGCGCCCGGAGGCGCGTCACCACCTCTTCACGCCGGCCCGAGAGGAAGTCGCAGAACTGATCCACCATCGCACGGTAGTCCTCGGCCGATTGCGCCGCAATGCATGGCCCGGTGCACCGGCCGATGTGGAACTCGAGACACTCGCGCCTTGCCAGGATGTGCGCGTCGATGTCGGTGCACGTGCGCATCGGGAAGACCGTCTGCGTGAGCCGGAGGAGCGCGCGGAGGCTCTTCACCTCGGTGTAGGGTCCGAAGTACCTGGCCCCGTCCTTCTCCACCTTGCGCACGACCGTGAGCCGCGGGAAGGGCTCTTGCCAGGAGACGCGCAGGTAGGGATAGCGCTTGTCGTCCTTCAGCCGGATGTTGAAGGGCGGCTGGCGCTCGCGGACGAGCGTGGCCTCCAGGAGAAGCGCGTCGATCTCGGAGTCGACCGCGATGTACTCGATCGCCTGGGTCCGGCGGGTCAGGACCACCTGCCGCGGACCGAGGGCCTCGGGATCCTGGAAATGCGAGCGCACGCGCGCGTCCAGCCGCTTCGCCTTCCCGACGTAGAGCAGCTGCCCGTTCCGGTCGCGGAACAGGTAGACGCCGGGTTGAGCCGGGAGAGCGGCGATCGCCTGCTTCAGGTCCGCCTTGGGTGCGTCGTCGGGGGGATCAGGGGGGACAGCGTCGCCGCGGCGTTTCGGGAGTCGCGGTGCCATTCGGGCGAGTATACCACGCCGGCCTCGCTTGACAGGGGGCCGGAAGTCCCTTACAGTCGCGGACTTCGCACGTTGTACCTGTCACCCGTTCCGGAGGTAGTTGAATGCCGCATCACAAGTCGGCGGTCAAGCGTATGCGCACGGCCAAGCGGTCGGCGACGAAGAACGCTGCCGTCAAGTCGGAGATCAAGACGTACCTCAAGAAGATGCAGGAAACCCCTGGGGACAAGGAACTTGCGCGGTTGACGGCTTCCCGGCTGGATCGGGCGGTCCGGAAGGGCGTGATCCACAAGGCGGTTGCGAATCGGCGGAAGTCGCGGCTCGCCAAGATGGCGAATCGCGCGGCGTCGAAGACTACGAAAGCTTCGTAAGGTCGTCCCGGACGCGCCGCGCCACGGCGCCGGCCGCGTCCTGGACGGGCAGCTTCTCAACCACGCCCGTCCTGCGATCTCGAAGTTCGACGATCCCTTCCTTCAGCCCCTTCTCCCCCACGGTCACGCGGAGCGGAATGCCGAGCAGGTCGGCGTCCTTGAACTTCGCTCCCGGCCGCTCGTCGCGATCGTCGTAGAGGACCTCCACACCGCTTTCCTGTAGCGCCGCGTAGAGCTTGTCCGCGGTACCGCGCGTGGTGTCGTCCTTCACGTTCACGGCCACGATGTGGACGTGGTACGGCGCGATCGAGATCGGCCAGATCATCCCGTTGTCGTCGTGCAGCTGCTCGATGACCGCGGCCACCGTGCGCGTGACGCCGATGCCGTAGGTCCCCATGACGATCGTCCGCTCGACGCCTTCCGGATCGAGGTAGGTCGCCTTCATCGGCTCCGAGTAGCGGAGCCCGAGCTTGAAGATGTGCCCCACCTCGATGCCGCGCGTCACGCGCATCACGTCGCCGCAGCGCGGGCACTTGTCGCCCTCGCGGGCACTCGTCAGGTCGGCCTGCGTGCCGCCGGTGAGATCGCGCCCGAAGCGGACGTTGGTGAGGTGGACGTCGAGCTTGTTCCCGCCCGTGACGTAATTCCGTCCATGGCCCAGAGAGGCGTCGTAGAGCGTGCGCACCTTGGACTCGAGACCGACCGGCCCCGTGAACCCGAGCGGACCACCGGTGATCTTCTCGATCTCCTGGGCCGTCGCGAGCCGGACCGGCAGGCCGCCGAGCGCGCGGGAGAGCTTGGCTTCGTTCAGCTCGCGATCCCCCGGCACCACGGCGAGCACGGGATCGTCGCCGGCGATGAACACGAGGGACTTGAGAAGACGGTCCGTGGTGACCTCGAGGAACTGGGCCACTTCCTCGACGCTCTTCTTCCCCGGCGTGTCCTTCGGGATGAGTGCCGCGGCATCTTCGGCGGCGTACTCCGGGGATGCGTACTTGGCGCTCTCCTCGGACGCGGCATAGCCGCAGGCCGAGGAGAACACCAGGGATTCACCCGAGTCGGCCGTGACCAGGAACTCGTGGTTCACGTCCCCGCCGATCGCGCCCGAATCCGCCTCCACCACCACGAACTCGAGCCCGCATCGGCGGAACACGGCCGAGTAGGCCGCATGCATCTGCTCGTAGCCCTGCTCGAGCGACGCCTCATCCACGTGGAAGCTGTAGCCGTCCTTCATCATGAACTCCCGCGCACGCATGACACCGAAGCGCGGGCGGATCTCATCCCGGAACTTGGTCTGGATCTGGTAGAGGTTGAGCGGCAGGTCGCGATACGAGCGGACGTGGTTCCGCACGAGATCGGTGATCGCCTCCTCGTGCGTCGGCCCCACGGCGAAATCGCGCTGATGGCGGTCACGCTGCCGGAAGAGCTCCGGCCCGTACTTGTCCCAGCGCCCCGATTCCTTCCAGAGCTCCGCCGGCATGAGGATCGGGAGCAAGAGCTCCTGGCACCCCGCGCGGTCCATCTCCTCGCGGACGATCCGCGCGACCTTGGAGGTCGTGCGCCAGCCCAAAGGCAGGATGGTGTAGATCCCCGCCGCGAGCTTCCGCAGCATGCCGCCCCGGACCATCAGCTTGTGGCTGACGAGCTCCGCATCGGCGGGGTCTTCTTTGAGGGTGGGAATGAATGCCCGCGTGTATCGCATGAGCGCGGGAGTTTAGCAGAGTTGCGGCTGTTTCGCCTTACGTGCCCGAGGGTGCTGGCTGAGCGGAGCCGGCGCGACGAAACACGTCCGCGACGTGGTCCGCAACGGCATTGAGAAGCCTTTGACCCAGGGCAGACGTTGCTCCATGCGCGTCCCCGAAGATGCCGTTCGGCGACATGGACCTCATTCCCTCGCGCATCAGACGCGCCACGACCTCTTCCGACATGGCTCCCATGAAACCCCGCTCCGCGAGATCCATACGCACGAGGCTTTCGTGGAGGTGTCTCATCACGGAGGTCTCCGCGATGTCGGCATGACCACCGACGCTCGCGCCGAGGCCGAGCTCGGCCTCGGTCTCCCGTCTCCAGAGATCGACGACGCTGAAGACGTCCGTGTATGCGACGACCAGGGTCGGAGCGACGGCCTGGCGAAGTCGTTCTTCCATCGCCGCAAGGGGGCCGAAATTCCCACCGTGTGCCGGCAGCAGGAAGATCCTCTGGAATCCATGGCGCGCGAGGCTCGTCACGTAGTCGGTGACCACGGCCTCGAACGTTTCCCTCCGCACCGTGATCGTTCCCGCGAATTCCATATGGTGCTCCGAGCAGCCGATCCGGATCGTCGGCGCGACCAGCGTGTGCCCGAGCCTCCGGGCGATCTCGATCGCGGATGCCGTTCCGACCTCGGCGTCGGTGAACAAAGGCAAGTGGGGGCCATGCTGCTCGACGGCTCCGCAGGCGACGATCACGCTCGTCCATCCTGCCTGAATCCGCTCGCGGATCTCCGGCGATCGGAGCTGTTCGAGTTGCAGGTTGTCCATGGGCCTATGCGCTCTCGAGCAGAATGTCGTCCATCTTGTACCGCCCCGGTGCGCGCCCGTGAATGAATCGCGCCGCACGGAGCGCGCCACGGGCGAAAACACCGCGGTCGGTCACCGTGTGAACGATCTCGATCGTCTCCCCAGCGCCGCCGAGGATCACGTGGTGCGTGCCCGGCACCGTGCCGGAACGAATCGACTGGATGCGGATCTCGGCGCCTTCCTGCCCTACGGCCCCCGCCTCACCGAGGACTCGCGCCAGGGTGATCGCAGTGCCGCTCGGCGCGTCCTTCTTCCCCGCGTGGTGGTGCTCGACGATGTCCGCGGTGTAGGTCCGGACCACGTGGCGTGGAAGGGCGCGAAGGAGGGTCTCGACGAGGGCATTGCCGAGCGAGAGATTGGATGCTCGAAATACCGGTACGCGCGTGGCCAGAGTCTCCAGGCTGCGCTCCAATTCCGGAGATAGCCCCGTCGTTCCGCACACCAGAGCGCGCGGCCAGAGCGCGAGGGTCTTCAATAGCTCCTGCGTTCCGGCGGCGAGGCTGAAGTCGATCACGACGAGGTCCGCCGGGAACTCCTCGCGTCGACGCCGGGTGGTCAATTCCTCCGGCGTGAGCCACAGCGGGCCCGGAGCGGGCCCGGGCGCCTGCTCCCGCGGCGCGACGCATGCCACGAGCTTCACCTCCGGGAACTCCGCCAGGCAGTCGCGCACAGCGCGGCCCATCCGCCCGGTGGCGCCGTGAAGGAGAATCGGGACTTGCGCCATCGCCGCTACGCGGACTTCCGCGCGGACTCCGCGAGCCCGACCGCGTCCATCGCGGCTTCGACGGCCTTACCTGTCTCGGGGCGCACCGGCACCAAAGGCAGCCGGATCTCACCGTCGATCCAACCGAGGCGCGCGAGTGCGTGCTTCACGGGCGCGGGGCTCGTCTCCAAGAAGAGAGCCTTGAACAGCGGCGTCAACCGGCGATGCGCCTTCTCGGCTTCGGCGATCCGACCCGCATGGAAGTGCCGCTCCAGCTCCACCAGATCGGCCGGAACGAGGTGCCCCGCCACCGACACCAGGCCACGGGCGCCGACGGCCAGCAACGCGAGGTACAGCGAGTCGTCCCCCGAGAGAACGGTGATGTCGCAGCGGGCGCGAATGGCGCTCGTCTGATCCACCGACCCGCTCGCCTCCTTGATCGCCGCGATCCGAGGATTCTCGGCGAGCTTGGCCACGGTCTCCGGCGCGATCGAGGATCCGGTGCGCGTCGGCACGTTGTAGAGGACCATCGGCTTGTCGATCGCGGCCGCGACGGCGCGGTAGTGAGCCACCAAGCCTTCCTGCGTCGGGCGAACCGAATACGGCGTGATCACCATGACGGCGTCCGCGCCGAGCTTGATCGCTTCCTTGGAGAACTCGATCGTCTCGTCGGTATTGGCGGTGCCGGTCCCGGCGATCACCGCGGCCTTGCCGCGCACCGCTTCCACTATGGCCCGGATCAATCGCGTCCGTTCCTCGCGCGTGAGCGAGGTGGCCTCGCCGGTGCAGCCGCAGGGATAGATCGCGCGCACGCCGCGCACGACCAGATGCTCCGCGAGCTTGGCGGCGGCGTCCGTGTCGACCGCGCCCTTCCGATACGGCGTGACGAGCGCCACGCCGAGACCTTCGAAGATGGAATCCTTCATCTCACTCCCCTCCCTCGGGCGGCGGTGGCGTTTCCTCCACCGTGCCGAACGCGAACTCGAAGGGACCGTACTCCTCTTCGGGCTTCGCCACGATCGGCTCCTCGCGCGTGATCCAAACCGGCTCCTCGGGACTGTCGGGCGGTGGCAGGCTCCCCACACGCAGCCGGTACGTCCCGGCCGACACCCGGACGGTGAACGGTCCCGGTCCCGTGCGCTCCACCCGGATCACGAGCGACGAGTCCTCCGTATCCTGCGCCTCGACCCGGTACTTCGAGGTCGAATCGCGCGAGGCGATCCGCCCGTTCAGCACCGCCGGTGCGCGCGGGTCGGTCGCGACGATGTTGATACTATCCGCTCGCGCTCGCGCCCCCGTCAAGCGGACCGGATCGGGATAGTACGCAACGAGATCGGTGCCAGGATCGATCGAGCCATTGGTATTGATGTCGAAGAAGGCGAGAATTCGGAAGCCGTGCTCCACCGGCAATGCCGTCAGCTCATACGCGCCGGCGGTGTCGGTCTCGGTGGCGTAGGAAGGAAGGGCGTCCGTGCTGTCGGGACGAGGGCCGAGCGATTCGTCGAAGGCGAGGATGGGAACGCCGCGCTTCACGAGCGTGCGCGTCCGGAGCACGCCCGAGATCCGCCCGCTGTCGAGACTTCCGCCGGTGCTGAATCGCACCGTGATCGGCCGTCCCATGGGAACCCCGCGATCGTCCCGCGCCTGGCCGCTCACGACGAGCACGTACGTCGTGCTCTCGGCCAAAGACTGGTCCCACGTGATCCGAACGCGCCGACCGCTCCAGTCGATTCTCGGTCGGCCCGGCGGCGGATAGACGCGAATCCCGTCCCGCACGGTCGCGTGGTCCATTGCCTCCGAGAAGATCAGCTCCACGCCCGCATCGCGCGCCACGTTCACCGTGCTGTCCGCGGGAGTCATGCCGATGATCTTCGGCGGGATGGTGTCGAGCGGTCCCCCGGGTGGGAAGACGGACCGCGCGCAGCCCGCCATGGCTCCCGCGGCGAGGGCGCACGCGAGGAGGGCGAGGGCGCGGCGGTGGCGCATCAGCGCCCGTGGCGCGAGCGGGCTGCGGCCCTTCGTACGGGTCTCGCAGGCTTCTTGGCGGCCTTGCGCGCGGCCGGGGCCTTGCGCGTGGCCGGGGCCTTGCGCGTGGCCCTCGTCGCTCCACCCGCCCTGCGCTTCCCCGCGGCGCCGAGCAGCTCGAACAGGATCGCCTTCTGGAGATGCAGCCGGTTCTCGGCCTGATCGAACACAGCCGACTGCGACCCCTCCATCGCCTCCTCGGTAATCTCCTCGCCGCGATGCGCCGGCAGACAGTGGAGCACCACCGCACCGCGCCGCGCGCGCGCGATGAGATCCGCGTTGATCTGGAAGCCGCGGAAGATCGGGAGCCGCTTCTCCCGCTCCGCCTCCTGCCCCATGCTCGCCCAGACGTCGGTGTTGACGACGTCGGCGCCCTCGATCGCCTCCTTTGGATCGCGGGTCATGGTGATCCTCGTCTCCTTCTGCGCCCGGGCGAGCAGGTGGTCGGC
>DATEOQ010000300.1:0-3421 GCA_035273905.1 Candidatus Eiseniibacteriota bacterium
CCATCAGGAGCTTCACGTCTCCGGCGCCGGTGAAGCGCATCACGTAGCCCGGCAGGAGAAGCGCGCCGGCCGCGAGAGCACCACCGAGGGAGAGGAGAAGGCCCGATCCGGCCCCGGTCGCCCCGTGCAAGCACAGGGCGATACCGAGAGCCGGAAGGGTCAGGAGATTCGGGATCCTGCGATACCGCAGGTCCCACCACGTTGCGATGCCACACAGGAGTACCGCGCCGCCGGTCATCCACGAGTTCATGGCCGCTCCGTGGTTGATGAGATCAATTACATCGAGTTGAGGGCGTCGACGGCCGCCGTGTAGGCGCCTTCGACCGCGCCCATCAGGCCGAGCGGATCCGCGATAATGACGGCCACCGCGATGGCAGCCACGAACGCCGCCAGAAGGCCGTACTCGATGAGATCCTCGCCGCGCTCGTCCTTAATGAAACCCTTGGCGAACTGAAGCATGATGAAACCCTCCACTTTTCAGTGTGCTGCGTTGTTGTCCGCTTTCGGTCCGACTTCACTGGATTCGGACTCTCCCGATGCGGACGGCTCACGTTCGACTGCATCGAACGCCCCCGCCGCGGGGACCCGCTTTCGATGCAGTCGACTAGGGCATTCGCAAGCGCCGTGCCGTGTTGTGCGCATGCGCGCGTGCGCGCGGTGATGTGGCGTGCGTGTAAGCGCTTGGAGCGTGTGTGTCTCTACATGAAGGCGCGCGTGCGCACTAGGACAGGCGCGTGGATGGGGTTTTTTCCCCATGGTTCCTGCGCATTGTCGCCACACCCGCGGCGCGCTAGGATGGTTGCCGCGAATCGCGACGTGCGTTGCAGAACGCCACCTGGGGAGCGCCCATGAATCTCGACAAGGCTTTCGCCTACATCGACCAGAACCAGAAGCAGCTCATCGACGAGCTGGTCCAGTTCCTCCGGATTCCGAGCATCAGCGCGCACAAGGAACGGGACGCCGACGTGGCCCGCGCGCTCGACTACGACAAGAAGAAGCTGGAGTCGCTCGGCTTCAAGACCGAGGTGTGGCCCACGCGCGCGCACAACGGGCTCTTCGCGGAGCGGATGGTCTCACCCGATCTCCCGACCGTGCTCATTTACGGCCACGTCGACGTGCAGCCCGCCGATCCGCTCGACCTCTGGACCAGCCCTCCCTTCGAGCCTCGGATCGCGGACGGCCGGATCTGGGCCCGCGGCTCCGACGACAACAAGGGGCAGCACTACGCGCAGATCGCGGGGATCGAGGCCACGCTCAAGGGGGCGGGCGAGCTCCCGGTGAACGTGAAGTTCATCATCGAGAGCGACGAGGAGCACGACTCGGAAGCGATGGCGATGGAGCTCGAGAAGCACAAGGACAAGCTGGCCTGCGACGTCTTCGTGGTCTCCGACTCCAACTTCCCCGACCGCGACCATCCCGCCGTGACGCTTTCCCTTCGCGGCATCCTCGCGATGGAGGTCACGATCACGGGCGCGTCGGGGGACAAGCACTCGGGCGAGTGGGGCGGGATGCTCTACGAGCCGATCGACGTGCTCCGCCATGTCCTCCAGAACCTGAAGGACTTCGAGACCGGGAAAGTGCTCGTGCCCGGCTTCTATGACGACGTCGACGAGCCCACTCCCGCGACGCGCGCTGCCATCGCCGGGCGCCCCTGGAAGGACGCCGACAAGGCGAAGGAACAGGGCGTGAAGCGCCTCTTCAACGAGAAGGGCTACACGGCGCTCGAGTCGGGCACGCTCCGCCCCACGCTCCAGACGAACGGGATCCACGGCGGGTACACGGGCGAGGGTTTCAAGACGGTGATCGGCAACAAGGCGATGGCCAAGATCAGCACGCGGCTCGTGCCTCGGCAACACCCGGACAAGATCTTCGCCGCGGTCGAGAAGCGGATCCGCGAGTTAGTGGGCGACAAGGGAACGGTGGAGATCAAGAAGTTCGGCGGGGGACTTCCCTTCTGGTCGGATCCGGAGAGCCCGTACGTGCAGGCTGGGCTCCGTGCGCTCACGACGGCATTCGGGAAGCCGTCGGTCATCCTCGCGATGGGCGGCTCCATCCCGTTCGTCCCGCATCTCGTGCGGGTGACGGGGGCGCCGTGCGTGATGATGGGATTCGGTTTGCCGGACGACAATCTGCACGCGCCGAACGAGAGCTTCCCGATCGACTGCTTCCTGGGGGGGGCGAAGGCGGCGGCGGCCTACCTGGCGGAAGTCGGGGCGATGGCTGGAGCCCCCGGTCGAAAATAGGGTTGCGCGAGGATTCGGACCGAGTATCCTGCACCGCGAAGGCGCATCTAAACCACTGCGGTTGGGGGTGCGCCATCCCGGCCAAGGATGGCCGGCGGCAAGACGCCCACGTCAAGGATGGCGGGGCGCGTACGGCGGCGAGGGTGTGAGCTCGCGGTTCTCACCGGCACCCGACTCAGGCCCCACCGTGACGGCGCGCCCCATCCTTTCGGGCAGGATCCCCTCTCCAATTCCCCGGTCGCAGCCCCTCAGTTCATCGCGACTTTGAGATCCGCGAAGTCGACGACCGCGTCGTCCTCGGTCCAGAAGCCGACCGTTCCACGCTGGAACCGCTCGTCCCGGAATCGAAGAACCTCTTTCTGGTCGTAACTCACGACGATCACGCTCTTCTTCTTGGTGACCGAGAGGGTGTGCCACTCACCCGGTTTCGGCGGCTCGATCGAGGCGTACCGGATGTCGCGGCGCCTTCCAGAGATGAGGTAGTGGGCGACCACGCGCCCCTTCGCCCCGCTCACCCGGACCAGGTAGCCGTTCTGGGCCTTGCCGTCGAGGTGGAAGAGGAGTCCCGCGCCCGGGTCCACTTCCCCCGAGACCACGCGGAAGCGGACGGAGGCCGCGAGGTCGTCCACGACCGGCTTCTTCAGCTGGAGCATGTGGTACTCGGCGCCGTCCTCTCCTTCGAGCTGCCGGAGGATGCGCCCGCCCGTCGCGATGCCCAAGGAATCGGACTCGAGATTCGCCACTTCCCAGGTTCCGGTGGCCACCCCGGAGTTGTCCGGCTCCTTCCCCAGCGTGTCGGCTTCGAACGTCCAGGACCAGCTCTTCTCGTGATGGCGCGTCCCGGCCCAGGCCGTAGCCTGGGACATCGCCATCGTCAGAACGAGAGCCGCGCACCATCGCCATCCCCACCGCTTCGTCATGGACGCTCCTTCGTCAGCACCTGGAAGAGTCGCAGCATGGCTTCGGTGTCGCGCTTGCAGTAGGCCGACAGCCCTTCCCTGAGCTGGGCGCGCTCCGAAGCAGGAACCTCGGGATCCGTCATCGAGATGAACGCGAGCGCGGCCTGGCTTCCCTCGCGGATCTCGAGATCGTCGTATCCGAGTCCGTCCACGAGGACGGGGAGCACGTTCTTGATCGAGAACGAGCCGTGGAACTCGGGATGATAGTAGCCGTCGAGG
>DATEOQ010000301.1:0-2211 GCA_035273905.1 Candidatus Eiseniibacteriota bacterium
TGTGGTCGCCGACCGCTGCGCCCACCGTGGCGCCCTGCTCTCGATGGGCAAGGTGTGCGGCGACAGCGTTCAATGTCCCTACCATGGCTGGGAGTGGGCGGGCGACGGTTCCTGCACCCGGATTCCCTCGCTGGCTGATCAGCGCCAGATCCCACCGCTGGCCCGGATCCCGTCGTATCCCGCCCGCGTGCACTGGGGGCTCGTCTGGACGACGCTCGAGGAGCCGCTGACCGGCGTGCCCGACGTTCCCTGGTTCGACCCGGACGAGTGGACGTGGGGTCACGGCACCCCCTTCGAGCTGCCGGTCGCCTTCGGGTTGATGATCGAGAACTTCCGCGACGTCTCCCATTTCGCCTTCGTCCACCAGGCCACCCTCGGGCCCCAGCCGGAGGAGATCGAGCCGCTGATGCCGGAGAGAAACGGGCTCGAGGTTACGCTCCGCCGGAACATGGAATGGGGAGATGACGCAAGCGCGGCCGGGGGCCCGTTGCAGGAAATGGGTTACCACACGATTGCGCCCAACTTCACGTCGGCGAGGTTGTTCAGCGATGAAGGTGAGCACTGCCTGCTCCACGCCGCACGAGCCATCAGCGCCACCGAGTCGGTGCACTATTGGATCAAGGCCGGCCTCGAGAACTTCGACCGGGAGCGCCTCGAGAAAGCGATCGCCTTCGAGGCCGGTGTCTATGCCGAGGACGTGGCGGTCCTCTCGAAAGTCCAGCCGCCCGAGCTGCCGCTGGATCTGAGCGCAGAGGTCCACACCCCCGCCGACAAGTACACGCTCACCTACCGACAGGCGTTTGCGGACTTCGTGAACCAGGCCCTCGCCATGCGCGGCGCCCGAGCCGCCGCGGCGGCAAGTTGACGTCTCATTCGCCGTACTCGGGGACGAACTGCGGCTCGATCTTGGTCACCAGTTTCGGCTTGCCGTTCGAGAGAACGTAGACCGGCCAGGCCCGGGTCGGGTAGTGGTCGTCCGCGCTGTAGCTGATCTTTCCCATGATCGTGTTGTGGGGCTTGGCTTCGAGGGCATCGGCAAGCACGCCGCCCTCGACGCTGCGCGTTTCTTCGATCGCCTCGATGATCATCTGACCGCCCGCGTACCACGCCAGGAGGTTGGTCGCGATGTCAGTGTTGATTCCATCCTCCTCGAGACTCCCGAGCAGCTTTGCGGTCGCCTCGTTAGGCGGGTCATAAGACGATCCGTTCGAGGTGAAGTAGATGTCCTCGGTGTTCGGAATGCCCTTCAGCCAAAACAGGCCGTCGAAGGCCGTCGGCCCGTAGATCGGCAGCTCAACTCCCGCAGCGCGGATCTGCTTGATCGCCGCGGCACCCCCGGGCGGATAGGAGCACATGATGACGGCGTCGGCATCAGAGCCTTTCAGCTCGCTGACCTGGCTCGAGATCGAGGCGTCGGTGTTCTCGAAATCGACGGAATCCGTGATCGTGCCGCCAAGCTCTTCCCAGCTCTGCTCGAAGCCGGAGCAGGCGGCCTTGCCGTAGATGATCGTCGTATCGCGGAAGAGGAACGGGCGCCTGATGCCCTTGTCGTACAGGAACGAGGCCGCGGCGCTCACCTCGCTGAGGAGGCTCGGATTCGCGGTGAAGGAGAGGCGACCGGACGTCGGGGGCCCAAAGCCCGGCTCGTTGACGATCGCGAAGTTGAGCTTGTCGTGTTCCTCGGCGAGGGGGGATCCGGCTGCCGCGGTCAGCGCCTCACCGGTGAAGAAGAGCACGTCCGCGCCGTCTTCGATCACCTTCTGCACCGCCAGCACGGCTTGCTGTGGATCGGAGCGCGTATCTGCCTGGATCACCCGCAACTCGTGGCCGTCGATCCCGCCGCGAGCGTTGGTTTCCCTCACGAGCTGTTCGAGGGCGACGATGGCGTCATCGTAGACCGCCATATAGCCGGTCTCGGCGATCGCGGCGCCAATCACTATTTCCTCGGGAAGCCCCGACGGGGACGAAGCTTCGTCCGACCCGCCGCCGTCCCCACATCCGGCCAGCAGGATCAGGACGAGAACCAGTGAGAGTGAAAACGGTATTGCCGGTGATCGCATCGGGTCTCCTATACAGGTTCGGAATTCTGCAACTACGTCGTTCCAGCGGTCTGGACGTGAAGCTGTGAGATGTCACTGCGGGCGAGGATGCGGGTCAGCTCGACGGGGCGTTCGCGGCTTTGGTCCGCGGGAGCGCCGTACTGGAAGAGCC
>DATEOQ010000302.1:0-4289 GCA_035273905.1 Candidatus Eiseniibacteriota bacterium
GCCCGACGGATGCGCGCAGTCCATCGCGTGGTCCGACGGAGGCGGACCGACGGCCGGGACGATCTCCACGCCGAGATCCCGCTCGACGCGCTCGAGCCAGCGGTCGAGCTTCATCGCCATGCTGAGGCTACGCGCTTCCCAGAGCGCATCGCGTCCCTCGCGCCGCTCCTCCGCGTCGCCGCCGGCCACGAGCATCTCCCCCGTCCAGACGAGGAGCCGCATCAGCTCATAGTTGGCCTCGAGCTTTCGAAGGAGCATCGCGCCTTCCTGCGCGATGCGCGCCGCCTTTTCGCGATGGCCGAGGAGGAGGTGAGCCATGGCCATGACGCGCTGCGTGGCCGCCTCCTCGAACCGGTCGTGGATCGTGCGGGCCACGCGGAGTCCGCGCTCACACGCGACCAGCGCTCGGTTCGGTTCGCCGATCCGCACGTGCACCTCGGCGGTGCGACGGCACAGCTCGGGAATGAGATCCCCTTCGGGAGCGATCCGCTCGGCCAGAATGAATGCCTGTTCCAGATTGTCGACCGCGCCCTGATTGTCATGGCGATCGAGCGCGAGATCTCCGAGATACTCGAGCGCGATGACGCGCTCGCGTTCGAACCCGTGCTCCTCCGCCTCGGACAGCGCGCCCTGAGCTTGGAGCTCCGCCTCGCGCACGTCGCCGCGGATGCGGGCGAGATAACCGTGGAAGAGCCGCGCCTGGACCTTGCCGCGCGAATGGCCCCGCTCGGCGAAGAGCGTGCGGGCGCGCGCGAGCTCGCGGTCCGCCTCGACGAGGCGGCCATTCTTGCCGAGCGCGATGCTCAGGTTCAAGGAGAAGGAGGCTTCTTCGTGGACCAGCCCCGCCTCGCGCGCCTGGGTCTGGCCCCGCGCGAACTCGCCGACGGCGCGATGGATCTCGCCCGCGCCGAGGAAGCAGAGGCCGAGGAGGTTTCGCGAGCGCAGCATGCCGGCCGCGTCCTCGAACTCCCAGCGGCTGATGTGGTACGCCGCCCGGAAATGCTCCTCCGCCCGAGAGGGGCGTCCCAGCCTCCACACCGCACGCCCGGCGGCGATATGGAATTCGAGCAGGGACCGCTTCTCGTCCGGACGGAGGGCGTAGAGCTCGCTCAGCTTCTTTTCAGCGGCGTCAGCCACTTCCTTCCAGCGCCCGAGCCCGAGAAGGGCTCGGCACCGAGCGAGCAGGAGCGGGGTATCCAGCGCTTCCGGAACGCTCCGGCCCGCGCGGAATCCCGCGATCACCTCGAGCGCCGCGGTGAAGCGCGCGCGCGACAGGAGGTCGTCGATTTTCTGTAGAACAGAAGCCACGTCCGAACGCGGCACCTTGTCGTAGCTCATGGGTCCTCGGGGGCGCTCCACGGAGCGCCCCACCGCCAGGGTCGCTTCGTCGTCAACGCATGCCGATCCAGATCCAAGTGCGAACGAAGGACAGCCAGATCAGACGACCGCGGAGATGCGACGCGGTCATCGTCGCGCCTAGCCTGCGCGCCGTCAGGTAGGTGTCCGGGTTGGAGCGTGCCTCGTATTTCCCGCCCTTCGGGGTCGGGCTCGGCTGGTCGTCCGCCGTCGGATCGCCGTCCGGCATGGGCGGATTCTCGGGGTTGTACGGCCTCGCCTGGATCCGTGGCGGAGCCGCGGTCAAAACGAGGATCCCGAGCGCCGCACCCACCCAGATTGGCCAGGGACGGGGCTTTCCTCTGGAATGATTCATGGAGACCACCTCCGTGTCTCCGGCGACGTGCAACATCTGGGGGACTGGAGAAACAAAACCGCGAGCGCCGGCTCGGGTAGGAGTGGGGACCCTGGGGATGGGACCCGATCGCATGGAGTTACGACCGTTGGAAGCCATGCGCGCACCCTTTCCGTGGGCATGCACTCCGGCTACGTGACGAACAATAGCACGCCCGATCCTCAAATGCAAGCGCAAAAACGTGTTAGCAGGCAACCCGGACGCGGAGGGTTCGGTCGCGGGGCGGCAGGAAATTGGCCGGATGTGCTATAATCTCTGCGTTTCCCACCACATCCGAGCGCACGCGACCGAGGCGAGGGGAATGAACGACCCGCAGCGCATTCGTACGGCCCTACTCGCTTCCCTGAGTCTCATCGAAGCCTCCGCCGAGGATCGACGCCGGCTCATCGAGCTCAGCTTGACCGATCTCGACGGAGCATCGCGCGACCGGCTCGTGGGCGAGATCGCGGAGCGGCTTCTCGAGAGCGGCTCGCTCGAGCGCGTCGACCGCTTCCAGCGCGACGGCCATCCCTACGTACGGTATCGCGTCCCCGCGACCGGAGAGACCTTCCTGCTGCCCGCGCCGCTCGAGCTCCGTGAGGAGACGCTCGTGCGCGCGATCCGACCCCACTGGCACGCGCGAAGCCGGCTCCTCTACAAGAGCCTGTCGCACCTGATCGCCGTGGAGCGGAAGCTCTTCACTCGGGACGAACGGAACACCGAGTATCTCCAGACCGACATCGGAGACATCCTGCGCACGATCCTCAACTCCGCGCGCGACGTGCTCGAGTGCGACGAGGTGCGCCTCTTCCCCTTGGGGGCGGCGCCGGATGAGGCCCGGTACGCGCAGCCGCTGAACGACGGCGAGCCGTGGGACAAGGCGCTCGCGCTCGAGTGGGTCGCAAAGCGCATGCTGCCGATCTACGTCGCCGACCTCGCCGAGGCGGGACGCATCGAGACCATGCTCGACACGGAGGCGGTGGACGCCACCGTGCACGTCGCCATCGCCCCCTACGAGCCGCGTCCCGTGACGGGCGGATTCCGCTCCATGGCCATGGCGCGGGTCGGCGAGCCGGGCTCGCCCTTCCTCTACGTGCTCGAGGCTTGGAGCAAGGCTCCACGCTTCTTCAACGAGGAGCGGCTCGGCATCCTGGGAATCGTCACCGAGCACGCGACCGATCTCCTCAACACCTTGAAGAAGCTCGGCATGCTGGTGATGGTGGACGAGCTGACCGGTATCTACAACCGCCCCTACTTCGCCCGGCAGCTGGATCACGAGATCGCGCGCGCCTACCGCGAGGAGCGGCCGATGTCCCTCGTGATCGCCGACATCGACGACTTCAAGCGCGTGAACGACACGCTCGGCTACGAGGCCGGGAACGCGATCCTCCGCGAGCTCGGGCGAACGCTCGCGGGGAGCGTCCGGCCGTTCGACACGGTGGCTCGCTGGGGGGGCGAGGAGTTCGCGCTCATCCTGAGCGCGGAGACGACCAAGCTGGAGGCGAAGGAGATCTGCGAGCGCTTGCGGCACAAGGTGGAGAACCTGGCCGTCGCGGTGCCGGGGCTCGATGGGCGGGAGACGACGGTGCGGGTGAGCTTGAGCCTGGGGGGCGCCATGTTCCCCGCGGACGTCCCGGTCACGTGGGACCGCTCGCGCGGGCTCGACCGCGGGCAGCGCGAGAAGCTCGCCCACGATCTCTGGACGCGGGCGAACCTGCACTTGAGGTTGTCCAAGGAGCGCGGCAAGAACCAGGTGACCTACGCCGGAGAGTAGCTACGCGGGAGAGTAGCTCCCGGTGAGCGCCGCCGCGTACTCCTCGGGATCGAAGGGGACGAGGTCGTCCATCCCCTCGCCCACGCCCACCCAGCGGATCGGGATCTTCAAGCCATCAGCGATCGCGAGCACCACCCCGCCCTTGGCCGTGCCGTCCAGCTTCGTCAGCGCGATCCCCGTGATGGGAAGGATGCGTCCGAACTCCTTCGCCTGAGCGAGGCCGTTCTGCCCCACCGTGGCGTCCAGCACGAGCAAGGTCTCGTGCGGCGCGCCAGGAATGCCGCGCTCGATGACGCGGCGGATCTTGTCCAGCTCCGCCATGAGATTCGCCTTCACGTGGAGGCGCCCTGCCGTGTCGACGATCGCGCGCTCAACGTTCCGACTCTTGGCCCGCGCCATGCCGTCGAAGGCGACCGCGGCGGGATCGGCGCCCGACGCCTGCCGCACCATCTCGACCCCCGCGCGCTCGGCCCAGATCTCGAGCTGATCCCCCGCCGCTGCGCGGAACGTGTCGCACGCGACGAGGAGCACCGAATCTCCGGCTTCCTTGTAGCGGTGCGCGAGCTTCGCGATGGTGGTCGTCTTGCCGGTGCCGTTCACGCCGACGACGAGGGTGACGTGGGGGCGCGGCAGGGGGAGAGCGGGCGGCGCGGGGGGCTCAACCACCGCGCGCACCGCCTCGCGCACCGCGGCTCCGGGATCGTCGGCCCCCTTGGCGAGGCGCTCCTTCACGTCCTCGAGGATTCGATCGGCGGTCGCGGGGCCGACGTCGGCGCGGAGGAGCGC
>DATEOQ010000303.1:0-6766 GCA_035273905.1 Candidatus Eiseniibacteriota bacterium
CTCCGGCCGAACAGGCGCCGGAGGCGGTTTCATTTGAGGGCAGCGACGTGATCGGCAAGACCCTGACCCACTACACCCTGACCGACCGCCTCGGCGGCGGCGGGATGGGCGTCGTCTATCGCGCCCGCGATCTCCGCCTCAACCGCGACGTCGCGGTCAAGGTCTTGGCCCCCGCGATCCTGACCAACGAATCCGCGCGCCATCGCTTCCGCCGCGAAGCCATGGCGCTCTCGCGTCTCAGCCACCCGAACATCGCGACCGTCCACGATTTCGACTGCGCGGACGGCATCGACTTTCTCGTCATGGAGCACGTGGACGGTGAGACCCTGGCCACCCGGCTCTCGCGCGGACCGCTCTCCGAAGCGGACGCGACGCCGATCGCGCTCCAGATCGCGGAGGCGCTCGAGGAGGCGCACGAGCAGGGGGTGGTGCATCGCGACCTGAAGCCGGCCAACGTCGCGGTGACGCCGAAGGGGCGCGTGAAGGTGCTCGACTTCGGGCTCGCACGACTCCTCATGTCGAGCGACGCCGCGGACACGATGGCGCTCACCGACGCAGGCTCCTGGTCCGGAACCCTGCCGTACATGGCGCCGGAGCAGCTCGAAGGAAAGGACGTGGATGGTCGCGCGGATCTCTACGCGCTCGGCGCCCTCCTCTACGAGATGCTCGCCGGGCGCCGGCCGTTCACCGCGATGGGGGCGGGCCCGCTCATGAATGCCATCCTCAACGAGCGGCCCCAGCCGGTCGCGCGCCTGCGCCCCGTGTCCCCCCGCATCGAGGCCCTCGTGGCGCGTCTCCTCGAGAAGGAGCGCGACCGCCGGCCCCGAACCGCGCGCGACGTGGTCGCCGAGCTCAAGGGTGGCGGCACGGCGGCCCCCGCCACGGTCACGTCCTCCATCCGCTCGCTCGTCGTGCTCCCGCTCGAGAATCTCTCCGGCGATCCCGAGCAGGAGTTCTTCGCCGATGGCATGACCGAAGAGCTCATCGCGGATCTCGCGCAGATCCAGGCGCTGCGCGTGATCTCGCGCACGTCCGCGATGCGCTACAAGAAGACGACGAAGACGCTCCAGGAGATCGGCCGCGAGCTGAACGTCGAAGCGGTGGTGGAAGGCTCGGTCCGGCGGTACGCCGACCGCGTACGCATCACCGCGCAGCTCATCGAGGTCGCGACGGACCGCCACCTCTGGGCGAAGAGCTACGAGCGCGATCTCAAGGACGTGCTCGCGCTCCAGGGCGAGGTCGCGCGCGCGATCGCGCAGGAGATCCGCGTGAAGGTGACGCCGGAGGAAGAGGCGCGCCTCGCGAAGTCGCACGTGGTTGATCCGCGCGCGTACGAGAGCTACTTGCGCGGGCGGCAGCTCTGGAACCGGCGTAATGATGAAGGGCTGCTGCGGAGTCTCGAGTATTTCCGGGAAGCCATCGACCTCGATCCCGACTGGGCGACCGCGCGCGTAGGCCTCGCCGACGCCTACTGCGTGATCGGCTTCTACGGCACGCTCCCGCCGGGGGACAGCTTTCCCAAGGCGAAGATCGCGGCGACCGCCGCGCTCAAGATGGACGACCAGCTCGCGGAGGCCTACTCCGCCCTCGCCTATGTGCAGCATTACTACGAGTGGGACTTTGCCGCTGCCGAGCGGAGCTTTCATCGCGCGCTCGATCTGAACGAGGGCAGCGCCTACATCCACCTCTTCTACGCGAACCTGCTCGCCGCGATGAACCGTCACGAGGAATCGGTCCGGACGGTGACGCGCGCCTACGAGCTCGACCCCCTCTCGATGATCATCCGCGCGGCCCGGGCCTGGATGCATTTCTTCGGGCGCAACCTGGAGGCTGCGGTTTCGCTGATCGAGGAGCTGATGGAGCGGGAGCCCGATTTCTCGACCGCGTTCCTCTGGGCGTCCCCCATCTACGAAGTCCACGGCGACTACGAGAAGGCGCTACGCGTCGCGATCCGCGGGGGAGAGATGACCGCGAGAAACCCCTGGGCGCTCTCCGGAATGGGGCGCGCGCTCGCGAAAATGGGGCGCGGACCCGAAGCCGAAACGATTCTCGCGGAGTTGCGCAATCTCGCGTCGAGCCGTTATGTGTCACCCTACGACCTGGCGCTCGTCTGCGAGGCGCTGGGGCTGGACGACGAGGCGTTCGCGCAGCTCGAGCGGGCCTACGAGCTGCGCGCCAACATGCTGGTCCTCCTCGGCGTCGATCCGCGGTGGAACCGGCTCCGTCCCGATCCGAGATTTGCCGAGCTCATGAAGCGGATGCGATTCCCCGCCAGCGTGGAAATGCCGCAGCCCGCCCGTTAGGCCCCTGCTCAGTCCCGTACCACCCGTAGCGACTTCCCCCTAAACGTTTCCCCCATCCGCGCCGATAGCTACGGCGTCGGGTCAAACGTCCCATTCCAGGGTCGAGGGGGTCGTAACGCCTTGAATCTCAACGTCGGCATCATCATGCCCGCCGGGTCCGAGCGGGAACGCCTGGTCCAGCATGTCGAGGACTCGGGCTGCCCCGTCCTCATCGCCGAGGACGTGAGCCAGTTCCTGTCGCACCTCCAGGCGGATTCGTGCGGTCTCGCGCTCCTCGACTTCGGGGATTCCGAGAACGGCGGCCCCGATCACTCGGAGCGCCGCGCCGCGGTGAAGACCATCAAGGAGCGCTACCCGCGCCTCCAGCTCGCCCTCTGGCTCGACCGTTCGTCCGCCGCCGAAGCCGCGGAGATGAACGAGCTCGGGATTCGCAATCTCTACCTGAAGCCGGTGCGCTACGAGCCGATCGACGGCCTCCTCAAGGCGGCGGGCAAGAGTGCCGCGCAGCAGGCCCGTCAGCAGCGTGAGACCGCGCGCGTCCGCGAGGAGTTCCGCTTCGACCGCATCGTGGGGCAGGGCGCAGCGATTCGCGATTCGATCGGCCTCGCGCAGAGCGTGGCCGAGTCGAGCGCGACCTCGGTGCTCCTCCTCGGTGAGAGCGGCGTGGGCAAGGAGCTCTTTGCGCGTGCCATCCACGGCGAGAGCCCGCGCGCGCACGGGCCGTTCCTCGAGATCAACTGCGCGGCGATCCCGCGCGAGCTCCTCGAGTCGGAGCTCTTCGGACACGAGAAGGGGGCGTTCACCGACGCGACCCAGCAGCGCGTGGGTCTCTTCGAAGCGGCCGAGCACGGCTCGGTCTTCCTCGACGAGATCGGCGAGCTCCCGCTCACGCTCCAGGCCAAGCTCCTCAAGTTCCTCGACTCGAAGATCGTGCGGCGTGTCGGCGGCAACCGCGACATCCCGGTGGACGTGCGCATTCTCGCCGCGACCAACCGCTCCCTCGTGGACGAGGTGCGGCAGGGACGCTTCCGCGAAGATCTCTACTACCGCCTCAGCGTCGTTCCGATCTCCATCCCGCCGCTTCGCGACCGCGGGGACGACGCCGCGCTCCTCGCGCGGCTCTTCGTCGAGCGGGTCGGGCGAAAGCTCGGCAAGAAGGCACACCTGAGCCAGGCGGGGGAAAAGGAGATCGCGCGGTATGGCTGGCCGGGCAACGTCCGGGAGCTCATGAACGCGATCGAGCGCGCCGTGCTCCTCGCGCGCACGGAGGAGATCGGGCCGGACGAGCTCGCGCTCCCGAAGGCCCGGGACGGCTCGGGGCAGGAGGTGGGTCTGGTCGACCTCAATCTCCGAATCCCGTCCGAAGGGGTCTCCCTCGTGGCCGTGGAGAAGGCCGTGATCGTCGGGGCGCTCGCCCGGACCCACGGAAACGTGGTGGAAGCGGCCAAGCTCCTCCACATCGGCCGCGGCAGCCTACGCTGCAAGATGCGACGCCACGGCATCGGACGCGAAGAGCCCGTCCGGGTCGGGGCCGCATAGCCCCGTCTTCCTCGCCTTGACACCCCCCCGGGGGGTCCGTACCCTCAGTCCTGGAACTTTTGTGGGAACCCACCGTTTGCTCTCACGCATCGATAGGGGCGAGGAAGACGTGACCCAAGCCGAGACCGACGAACAGCTCGTCCGGAAGTCTCAACAGGAGGACGAGCGCGCGTTCGGCGAGCTGGTGTCGCGCTACGAGTCGAAGGTCTACAGCCTCGCCCTGAAGATGCTCCGCAATCCGGAGGACGCGGAGGACGTGCTTCAGGACACGTTCCTTCGCGCGTATCGGGGCATCAAGTCCTTCAAAGGCAATTCCACGTTCTCTACGTGGATCTATCGGATCACGGCGAACTCGGCGCTCATGCGCCTTCGAAAGCGTCAGCTCCCCACGGTTTCCATCGACGACGCCGACGAACGGGAAGCGCCGATCAATATCGCTGACTGGGCCCCGGGTCCGGTCGAGCAGGTTCTCAACCAGGAAACGCAAGCCGCGATGACCGAAGCCATCGATGCCCTTCCCCCGGAATTCCGCCAGGTGTTCGTGCTGCGCGACATCGAGGAACTCTCCAACGCAGAAGTGGCCGAGATCCTCGACCTCTCGGTGGCAGCCGTGAAATCCCGACTGCACCGAGCGCGCCTCAAGGTCCGCAACCGGCTCGCGCCCTACTTCACCGAGCCGCGAACGCGGCGCGCCATGGGAGCCCAGTGATGATGACGTGCAAGGAGGTCCTCGAATCACTGTCCGGTTATCTGGATGAAGATCTGAAGCAGGAAGTCGCCGTCGAGATGAAGAAGCACATCGGGCTCTGCACCGACTGCCGCGCCGAATTCGATACGCTCACCATGACGATCAAGCTCTACCGCCACTTCGAAACGCCCCAGATGTCCGCCGACTGCCACGACCGCCTCGTGAAGGTGCTGGAGCTGGAGAAGCTCAAGCGCGCCACCGGCAAGGAATGACCGAGCCGGAGCCCCGGCGCATCGAGCTCTATCGCCCGCAGAACCAGCTGGGCGATCTCCTCCTCAACGTTCCCGCGATCCGCGCCGTTCGGGACCGCTACCCCAACGCCCACATCACGCTCGTCGTCGGACCCCAGAATGCCCCGGCCGTGCTCGGCCAACCCTGGGTTGACCGCGTGCGCGTCGTGGCGACGAAGGGGGTGAAGGCGCTCCTCGGCGCGTTGACCCGGGGCGGGCCGCGCGCCGACCTCGCCATCTACTTCACCACCGTGTCGTACTCGAAGAGCGGCGCCTGGCTCGTGCGCTCCTCGGGTGCCATGCGGCGGGTCGGGTTCGATGCGGCGCACTACGCCGAACGGGATCGCGCGGGGCTGACGGAGACGGTTCCGTATCCGGAAGGGGAGCCGCACCAGTCCGAGGTCTCGCTGGCGCTCGCCCGCGCGGCCGGGGCCGGCGCCGCGGTGCCGCCGCCTCCGTACTACGTGCCCGATCCGGCGTTGATCACGCGTGTGCCGGCGGGCCATGTCTACCTCCATCCCGGAGCGGGGAAGGTGAAGAACCGCTGGCCGGCGGAGCGCTTCGCCGAGGTCGCGCGCGCGCTCCTCTCGCGCGGGTGCGAGATCTCCTGGATCGAAGGGCCGCAGGACGAAGGCTGCGTGGAGCGCGCCTCGAGCGCGCTCGGCCGGAGCCTCCCCGTCGTGCGCGGAGAGACCATCCCGATGCTCGCCGCCCGCTTCGCGCGCGCGGCGCTCTACATCGGGAACGACACGGGTCCGCTCCATCTCGCAGGCGCCACGGGATGTCCAACGGTGGGTGTGTACGGATGGTCCGATCCGGCTCAGTGGGCCCCGGTGGGGCGCCGCGTGCGGGCGGTGCGCGCCGCGGATGCGTCGCTGGAATCGATTTCCCCTGAGCAGGTGCTCGAGGTTGCGTTTCCACTCTTAGAGGAGGCTGCGTGCGTCTAACTCATGCGCGCGTCCCGCAGGACGCGCGGAATTCCAGGGTCTTAGCCGCAGCCCTCGTAGCAACAATCCTTGCCGCAATCCTTGCACCGCCCGCCCACGCAGCCGCGCCGTCGCCCCAGGTCACCCGGATTCGCACCATCACCGACCGCGAAGCCCGCCGCGACACGACCGAGCTCGGCCACTGGCTCCTGACGGACGGAAACGCCGCCGCGCGCTCCGCGGCCGCCGTCGCGCTCGGCCGGATCCAGAACCGCGGCAGCGTGCCCGCGCTCTCCCGCGCGCTCAATGACCGTTCGCCGGAAGTAAGGCGCGAAGCGGCCTTCGCCCTCGGTCTGGTCGGAGACACGACCGCGGCTCCGGCGCTCATCCGGCGGCTCGGCGCGGAGACCGATCCGCACGCGCGTGACGCATTGATCACGGGACTCGGGCTGGCCGGCGGCAAGTCGGCCGGGCCCTCGCTCGCGCGCTCCATGCAGTCCAAGCGCGTCGCGGAGCGCGGCGCCGCGGCGCTCGCGGCGGCCAGGCTCAAGGACTCGACCCTCGTCACGCCGCTCTCGGCCGCGGCGCGCGACGTCTCCCCCGACGTCCGCTGGCGCGTGGCGTACGCGCTCGGGCGGATCGGGGATCGCGCGGGCGCTCCCGCGCTCCGCACGCTCTCGACCGACAAGGTCGATCTCGTGCGCGCCATGGCCGCGCGCGCGATCGGCGACGTCGGCGATTCGACCGCGGGCGCGAGGCTCGTCTCCATGCTGGGCGATCCCGCGTGGCGCGTGCGTGTGAACGCGGCCCACGCGATGGGCGTGCTCAAGGCGCGCAAGGACGCTCGCTCGCTCCTGCCGCTCCTCGCCGATCCCAGCGCGCACGTGCGCTGGGAGGCCGCCGCGTCCCTCGGCATCGTCGGCGATTCCACCGCGATCCCGAGGCTCCAGGCGGTCCTCGACGACAGCTCGACCGGCGTGATCCACGCCGCGGCGACCTCGATGCTTCAGATCCAGGGGG
>DATEOQ010000304.1:0-2804 GCA_035273905.1 Candidatus Eiseniibacteriota bacterium
CGCGCTCTGCATGGCCGGCACGTCGTCGCCGAGCGACTTCAAGTACTCGACAAGATCTCCCTTCTCGCTCTCGGTCAGGCCGAGCGAGAGGAACGAGTTGTAGTGGTTCACCACGTCGAGGAGCGTGGCGAAGCGGCCGTCGTGATAGAAGCCCCCCTTCTGGTGGGTCCAGAGTCCCTTGAGCGGAGACGTGCGGTACCTGTGATCGGGGGCTCGGTTCGCCTGGAAGTCGTCGATCCCGACCTCGGCGCCCGTGTGCATGTTCCACCCCGGCTCGGTGTAGAGCCCGTCCGTGTGGCAGGTCGTGCACTTGGCCTTGCCACCGAAGAGCTCGTCGCCGTGCGCGGCCTTCGCGGCGTCAAAGCTGCCGGTCGGGGGCTTCGGCGCCGGCAGCGCGAGCTGATAGAAGTGGAGCGCGGGGAGCTTCTTGGTGATGCGATCGTCCGCGTTGGTCACGTGGCCGAAATGATTTGCCGCCGCGATCGGGAACTGGGACGCGTCGTCCAGACGTGGATCGAAGAAGGTCCCCTTCCCGTGCATCTCCAGATTGGACACGAATGCGTTCCAGTGCGTCACGGAGCCCCATCCGGTCCAGGTGTGCAAGTTCACGCCCGCGAGCCCGAACGCGGGAGGGATGAGCGTGGCGGCCGAACGGCCGTCGGGCTGGAACGCCTTGCCGTCGAGGATCAGCTCCGCGTCGAACTTGCCGGGGCCCCAGCTGTTCAGGACCGTCTTCACGGTCGCGACGTCCGTGTTGAGCAGCGTGGCGAAGGGCTGGAGGTTCGGCGCGAGCGCGATGATCGCGCCCACGTTGAGATCGCGGTTCGCCCAGCCGTCGAGCCGGTGGCCGATGCCGGGCGCGGTCGCGTCGTCCACGTTCGAGTGGCAGAAGGCGCACTGGATCCCCATCGAGCGCAGCCGTCCGTTGCCGCCGAAGAAGCCGGTGACACCGACGACCGCGTTTTGCCGCAAGAGCTCGAGCGTGACCGCGGGATCGTCCAGGTTCACGCGTCCGCGGCGAATGGCATCGAGCGTCGTGCTCGAGAGTGCGTCCTGGTCCACCTTGAGGCCGACCTGGAGGGCCAAGCGCGGGCTCAGGCCCGGGCCCACTCCGCCTTGATTCGCGCCGGCGACGGCCTCGTGCAAGCGGAGCAGACCGCCCCAGAACTCCTCGTCGCCGAAGGTGTCGAAGCGGAATGTCTTTCTCCCTTGATCGAACATGGTCTCCGCGTGGGTGCGGGCCATCTGGTCGAAATCGCCAGTGATGCGTGGATGCTCCGGTTTCCGGGTCATGGCCGTCAGGGCGTAGACGCCTACCAGCGTCACGGCGACGGCTCCCAACGTTCGCTTGAGAGTCATGGGCGCCTCCTTTCGTGGCCCTACAAGGCTAGAAAGGGGACGTGGGCGGGTATTGAAGAAATCCGACCGCCGCAGGCGCGGCGGGGCGTCAGGCGTGGCCGGCGGGCGCGCCCGAGAAGTAGCGGTCGAGGCGCTCCGGGGAGATGAACTGGCGCGCGACGGCCAGGGTTTCCTCGCCGAGCCGCCCGGGCGTGGCGCCCGTGAACCGCCGGAATTCGCGGATGAGATGGGCCTGGTCGGAGAAGCCGCACTCCCACGCGATGCCGGCCCAGTCGTCCTCACCGATCGCGGAGAGCACTTGGAGGAGATGCTGAAAGCGCACCGTGCGCGCGAAGCTCTTCGGCACGAGGCCCACCTCGCGCAGGAATCGCCGCTCGAGATGGCGTTCGGTCCATCCCACGTCCCGCGCGAGCTGATCGATTCGCACCTGGCCGCGCGCCTTGAGAATGTCGTCGATCACCCGGCGCGTCGCGGGATGGAGCCCGCGCTCCTTGCCGATGCGCTCGAGCACGGCCATCTCGAGAATCCGCTGCGCGCGTGCTGCGCTCGGCGCTTCGCTCATCGCGTTCACGAGGTCGCGCGCGCTGCTGCCCCAGAGGGCATCGAGGGGCGCGATGCCGTCCGACAGCGCGGCGAGATCGCCCCCGAGCGCCTCGATACCAGCGCCGGGCCGGAAGCGGATGCCGATCACGTCGAACGTCGCGCCGGGCATCAGCCACATGGGCTGGGACAGCTGGCCCACGACCAAGGCGTCGGGCTGAGAGCGCGACGGCGCTCCTTCCTGTTTCCAGTGGAACGGTCGTCCTCGATGGAGGATCAGCTCGATGCAGCCGTCGGGAAAGACGCGGTGGGATCCGTCGGCGAAGGATCCGGAGTCATCCGAAAAGGACCAGACGGACTCGATCGCCGATGCAAGGAGGGGATGCGGGGACCGCTCGTGATACGCCATGGCAGGGCTCGATGAGGCCGCGAATGCAACGTACTCGCCTCTACGAGCGTAGACCTACGGAGGCAAGCGAGTCAGCTAGGATTTCCTGGCCGCGGACCGATGGATGCGCGGAGCCTTCCCGCGGCGGTCAGCATGGCGTGCAGCCTCGCTTCAGTCCGGTCGAGCGAGTCGGGGGGGGCGTTGGAGGCGAGGGCACCGACCTGCTTCGCCGCGTTGCCGGCGAAGCTCGAGACACGCCCGTACGATTGGAGCAGGGTCGGCCCTGGACTGACCTGGGCCAGACCCCGCGCGATCGCGCCGAGATCCTGGCTCATGCCCAAGAGCTCCGTCTGCGCCTGCGCCACGCCTACCTGGCCGGCTCGCACCTGGTCTCGGATCTTGAGCGCCTCGCCCAAGGTCGCCGCGATCTTGTCGAGCGAGCTCTCCAGCTCCTGGCGCTTGGTCGGGCGGTCCAATTCCTGCTTCTCTGGCCACCGTCCCATGCTACGTACCACTC
>DATEOQ010000305.1:0-4383 GCA_035273905.1 Candidatus Eiseniibacteriota bacterium
TCTGACAGCGCCGCCGGGCGGCTGCACCCCATCCCAAACGACAGGAAGCGCGTGGACATCTTCGAGAAGTGTCGCAACTGGAAGGAGCACCGACTGGCCAAGGCGGCCGGCGTGTACCCCTACTTCCTGCCGATCAGCGAGAACCACGGCACGGAGGTCACGATCGGGGGCAAGCGCCTCATCATGGCGGGGTCCAACAACTACCTCGGTCTGACCAAGCACCCCAAGGTGATGGCGGCGGCCGAGGACGCTCTTCTCCGCTTCGGCACTTCCAACAACGGCTCCCGCTTCCTGAACGGCACGCTCGAGCTCCACGAGCAGCTCGAGGAGCGTCTCGCCAAGTTCATGAAGAAGGAGGCTGCCCTCGTCTACTCCACGGGCTACCTGACGAACCTGGGCAGCATCTCGGCGCTGGCTGAAAAGGGCGACGTGGTCATCCTCGACAAGGATGCCCACGCCTGCATCGTGGACGGCGCGCGACTCTCCTACGGGGATGTGAAGCGCTTCCGTCACAACGACATTCGCGACCTCGAGCGCATCCTCTCCAGCGCTCCGGCCACATCCGGGAAGCTCATCGTGGTCGACGGCCTCTACAGCATGGAGGGCGACCTCGCCCCGCTCCCCGACGTGGTCCGGCTCGCCCGCGAATACAACGCGCGGCTCCTGGTGGACGACGCGCACGGCATCGGCGTGCTCGGCGCCCGCGGGGCCGGCGCATGCGAGGCCATGAACGTCGAGGATCAGGTCGATCTCGTCATGGGCACGTTCAGCAAGTCCTTCGCCTCGCTGGGCGGCTTCGTCGCCGGCCCGCGGGCGGTCATGGATTACCTGCGCCACCACGCGCGCGCCATGATCTTCAGCGCCAGCATGACGCCCGCGAGCGTCGCGGCCGCGCTGGCCGCGCTCGAGATCATCCAGTCCGAAGAAGGGGCCGCCCTCCGGGACCGCCTGCGTCAGATCTCCATCAAGATGCGCTCTGGATTTCGCGCCCAGGGCCTCGAAGTCGGCTCGGGCATCGAGACCCCGATCGTTCCGATCTTCATCGGCGACCGTCTCAAGACCATGCAGGTCTGGAAGAAGATCCTCGATCGCGGCGTGTTCCTGAACGCGATCCTGGTTCCGGCGGTCGCGCCGGGGCGGGATCTCCTCCGCACGTCGTACATGGCGACCCACCAGGACGACCAGCTCGACACGATCCTCAAGGTCGTGGGCGAGGTGCATCGAGAGGTCGGCCTGGAGCTCGTCTCCAAGGAAAGCTAGACAGGCCGGAGGCATGCGCTGGACTTGATTCCGGTGCAGGGCGCCGCGGATCTCGCGCGCTTCATCGAGGTCCCCTACAAACGTTACCGGAGCGACCCCTTCTGGGTGCCGCCGCTGCGGATGGACGAGCGCGTCCGCCTCTCTCCCGGCAAGAACCCCTTCTTCGAGCACGGCCAGGCCTCCTACTTCCTCGCCCGCGAGGGCGGCCGGATCGTGGGGCGCGTCGCGGCCTCCATCGACAAGAACCACGACTCCATCCACAACGAGCGCCAGGTCGCGTTCGGATTCTTCGAGGCGGATAGCTTAGAGGCGGCGAAGGCGCTGCTCGATCGCGCGGCGTCGTGGGGCAGGGAGCACGGGGCGGACGTGCTTCGCGGCCCCCTCAGTTTCACCACCAACGACGAGTGCGGACTTCTCATCGAGGGCTTCGAGCACGTCCCCGCGATCATGATGCCGCACAACGGTCCGGAGTACGCGGGCTGGATCGAGGCGGCGGGGCTCGTGAAGGCGAAGGACCTGTATACCTTCCGCGCTCCCATCCCGGAGGAGAGCCCGCCGGTCTTTCGCCGGATCGCCTCGTCCGCTCGGAGGATGCCCGGCCTCGTGACGCGTCCCGTCGAGATGAAGCGCTTCGACGAGGAGCTCACGCGGGTCAAGAGCATCTACAACGAGGCGTGGGAGAGGAACTGGGGCTTCGTCCCCATGACGGACGGCGAGATCGATCACATGGCGAAGCAGCTCAAGCCCGCGATCGTCCCCGAGTTGGTCCGGTTCGTCGAAGTGGACGGCGTACCCATCGGTTTCGGGCTCATCGTCCCCGACATCAACATCGCGCTTCGCCATATCGGGGGGCGCCTGCTCCCGTTTGGGATCGTGCGGCTCCTCCTCACGCTCCCCCGGATTCGCGAGGGGAGACTCATGGCGCTCGGCGTCCGGTCGGATTGGAGACGGAAGGGAATCGGCCCGCTCCTCGTGGACGATCTGATCCGCGCGCTCCGTGCCAAGCGCTACGAGAGCGTGGAGATCGGCTGGACCCTCGAAACCAATGACGACGTGAACAGCCTGATCGCCGGGGTAGGCGGCGTCCGCACGGGGGTCTACCGGATCTACGAGCGCCGGCTCGCGTGAGCGGGCCGCTCGCGGTCGTCACCGGCGCATCCGGTTTCGTGGGGAGCCACATCGTCGACGAGCTCCTCGCGCGCGGTGCGCGCGTGCGATGCCTGCTCCGCAAGAGCTCCTCGACCCGGTGGCTCGACGAATCCAAGGTCGAGATCGTTCGCGTGCCGCTGGACCACGTCGAGCCGCTCGTCGAGGCGGTCCGGGGCGCGACCTGGATCGTGCACGCGGCCGGCCTCACCCGCGCCCGCAGCCCGAAAGAATTCCATGAAGCCAACGTGGGCGGCACCGAGCGGATGCTCCGCGCGGCGATGGAGGCCGGGAGCTCGCTCGATCGCTTCCTTCTCGTCTCGAGTCAGTCGGTGGCCGGCCCCGCGGGTCCCGACGGTCGCCCCGTCACGGAAGGGGAGCGCCCCGACCCCGCGTCGACGTACGGCGTCTCGAAGCTCCGCGCCGAGGAATTGACGCTCCTCCTCAAAGACCGCATTCCCGTGACGGTGATCCGGCCTCCCGCCGTCTACGGTCCGCGCGACACGGCCATCCTTCGCGTCTTCGCCGCGGTGAAGCGGCACGTGCTGCCGGTGCTCAAGAAGGGCGCCCGCTTCACGCTCGTCCACGCCGAGGATCTCGCGCGAGCCGTGCACCTCGCGCTCGTCGAGCCGAAGGCGAAGGGGCAGGTCTACTTCGTCGGCGAGCCGGAGATCACGGACTACGTGGAGGTCGGGACCGCGGTCAGCCGCGCGCTCAGGTCGCGCGCGATGATCGTATCGCCTCCGGGATTCCTGCTGGCCGCGGCCGCGATCGCGACCGAAACACTCGGAGCCCTCACCGGGACGGCGCCCATCCTCACGCGAGAGAAGCTGAACGAGATCCGCGCGGGCGATTGGATCTGCTCCTCGGCCAAGATCCGCCACGAGCTCGGCTGGGAGCCGGAGCTCCCACTCGCGGAGGGCATCCGGCGCACGGCCGACTGGTACCGGCAAGCGGGTTGGGTGTAAACTGCTGGACGCGCAGGGCCGCCGGGCCCGTACCGAGGTTTTCGTCCATGACCGCTTGGCGCCACGCCGCACTCCTCGCCGCCGCACTCGCATCGCTCGCGCTTCCCACGATCGCACGCGCCTACCCCGTATCGCGCAACGTTACCCTGATGGGCCATCTCGACAACTACGCCGCCTATTCCGCGTGCTGCAGCTACGTGCACTCGGACGGGCGCGAGTACGCGATCCTCGGCACCACGACCGGGACGTCGATCGTGAACATCACGAATCCGTCGGCCCCGTACGAAGTGGCGTTCATTCCCGGGCTCGGGTCGCAGTGGCGCGAGATGAAGCAGTTCAAGAACTACGTCTACATCTCGACCGAGGCGACCGGCGGCGTGCAGATCGTCCGCATGCTGGATCCGGAGCATCCGGTCCTGGTCAAGACCTACACCGGCACGTTCAACCAGGAGCACACCGTCTCGGTGGACTCGACCCGCTCGCTCCTCATCCTGAACGGCACACGGCTGAACGGAATCCAGGCCGGGATGCGCATCCTGTCGCTCGCGGATCCCGAGAATCCGGTCGAGGTCGGGGCCTACCAGACGGACTACGTGCACGACAGCTGGGTCCGGAGCGACACCCTCTACGCGAGCGGGATCACGACCGGGACGATGCACGTCGTCGACTTCTCCGATCCCACGAACCCCTACGACATCACGGACTTCACCTATCCCGGGGCGCGGACGCACAGCGCGGAGACGTCGTCGAACGGTCGGTATCTCTACGTCTGCGACGAGCAGAACTACGGGACGCTCAAGGTCTTCGACAAGTCCGACATCTTCTTCCATCCCATGGTCCGCGAGATGACCGTGAACCCGATCTCGATCGTGCACAACGTGCACGTGAAGCGGGACACCGCGTACGTCGCCTGGTACACGGAGGGAGTGCACCTCTTCGATCTCCACGATCCCTCCATGCCGGTCGAGTGGGGCTGGTACGACACGTATGGGAGCTTCTCGGGGGGATT
>DATEOQ010000306.1:0-4159 GCA_035273905.1 Candidatus Eiseniibacteriota bacterium
AGCCGAGCCTCCGGAAGACGCCGACCACCTTACCCGCTACCCGCGTCTCGGGATCGGACGGGCGGATCTCGATCGGCTCGTAATCGTCGTTCTCGGGGAGGAGGAGCACCTTGTCGCGTCGCGGGAAGATCCGCTTCACGGTGGCCTCCTCGCCGATCAGAACCACGGCGATCTCGCCGCTCTTCACCGGGGCTTCGTGGCGCACGATGACGATGTCGCCGTCGTAGATCCCCGCATTCTTCATGGAATCCCCCCGGACCTTGAGGGCGAAGTGACGCCCAGGCCGCACGAGCGCGCCGTCCAGAAGGAGCACGTCCTCGATGTTTTCCTCGGCAAGGATCGGCGCGCCGGCGGCCACACGTCCGAGAATCGGGATTTCGATGGGCTCGTTGGTCGAACGGCGGGGGACCGGAGCGAGCCGCGCAGGGGTTGGCTCCCGCATCGGTCGCTCCCGCTCGTCCCCCTCGGCCGCCTGGAGCTCGATCCCGCGCGACGTCCAGCGGTCGCGGCGGATTTTTCCGGATTGCTCCAGGCGGTCGAGGTAGTAGCGGACGCCGTTCGTGGAGGCGATGCCGAACGCCTTGCCGATCTCGCGGATGGTCGGGGGATATCCCCGCTCGCGGAGGGATCCCGCGATGAAGGCTAGGATCTCCTCCTCGCGGCTCGGGGCCGCGTCGGGATCGAGATGGGCCGGGGGAACAGGGCGGCGTGGCCGCCCCGCCCCCTTCTTGGGCGGATCGGGCTTCATCCTCATGCACAGGAAGATACTGCACATTTGTGCAGTAGTCAAGGGGTGGGGCCGATTTTGTCGTAATCTGATGGGCCACACTTCTCTAGGAGAGCTGATGAACGAGGTCGTGCAGACCATTCGCGCTGAGTACCACCTGTACAAGGCGCTCGCCGAAGCGGCGCTCGATCAGGTGCCGGAGGCCGCGCTCTCCGAGCCGGGACCTTCAGACGGCAATTCCCTGGCGGCCATCTGCTGGCACGTGTCCGGCAACCTCGAGTCGCGCTTCACGGACTTCCTCGCCACGGATGGCGAGAAGCCGTGGCGACAGCGCGAGGAGGAGTTCGCCACCCGCACCGTGACCCGCGCCGAGCTGATGACGAAATGGAATCGGGGGTGGGGTGCCCTCCTCCGGACGCTGGAGGCGCTCGGCGACGCGGATCTCTCGAGAACGGTCGCGATCCGCGGCAAGGGGCATTCGGTGAACCAGGCCCTCCATCGTTCGCTCGCACACACCTGCTACCACGTCGGACAGATCGTGACCGTGGCGCACGCGATCCGGGGCCGCGAATGGCGCTACCTCAGCATCCCTCCCGGGCAAACGGAGGCGTACAACTCGAATCCTCCCGACGAATCGCCGGAGGCGCAGGCGAAGCGCCTCCGATCGAAGGCGTGAGCTGCATGCCGTTCGACCTCCAGCCCACACTCAAAGGCGAGCTCGTCGAGTTGCGCCCGCTCCGTCCGGAAGACTTCCCCTCGCTCTTCGCGGTCGCGTCGGATCCGCTCATCTGGGGACAGCACCCCGAGCACGACCGGTACAAGGAGGAGAAATTCCGCGTGTACTTCCAGTCAGGGCTCGACTGCGGGGGCGCGCTGCTGGCGATGGACGCGAAGACGGGCGCGGTGATCGGCTCCTCCCGCTATTTCGGCTACAGCGCCGAGGCGAGCGAGATCGAGATCGGCTGGAGTTTCCTCGCGCGTTCGCACTGGGGCGGCACGTACAACGGCGAGATGAAGCGGCTCATGCTCGAGCACGCGTTCCGCTTCGTGGAGAACGTCGTGTTTCTGATCGGCACGGACAACCTGCGCTCGCGGAAGGCCGTGGAGAAGATCGGTGCGGTCTACATCGGAACGCGGATCGACTCGACGCGTGAGGAGCGCGTGGTCTACCGGATCACGGCTTCGAGCTTGGTTCGACCCGGCCCGAGATCGGTGCCTTAGCCCTATCGGTCAAGGCTGGTTTTTCTGTGCTGGAGTGGTAGTCTCGTTCTTGCCCCCCCAGTCACCCCGCCGCGGGATCCGCATGCAAGAGCAAGTCAATCGTCACCAGCCCCAAAGGCCGTTCCCGAGAACTACCGATATGAGTCGGGGTCACATTCCTATCGTTTTCGGTTGTCGTACGAAAATCGGCCCCATTTTTCCTTGAGCACTCCGACGACCCGAATGGGACAGGATCGCGATGCCGTCCGGTTGCTTCGACAGAGCACGCAGTGCAAGTTGGTCAGCAACACGCTAGAACTACAGGTCAAGAGCCGATGACCGGGACGAGATGGCGAAGAGAGTTGGGGCATCTGGAGCGATGAGATTCCGAGTGACCAGAGCGCTCGTTGTGGCGATCCTCGTGCTCCAGGCATCCGTGGCCGAAGCATCGTGGGATTTGCCAGAAGGGGCTGAGCCTTTTGAACTGGATGTCCTGACGCTGAAGGCCGACCAAGGCACTCGCGTCTTCCGCATCTGTGTGGCGGCTACCTGGTACGGTGGCGACTCTGTGAGTGCTGACGTACACCTCGATCTCCCTCCCGGCCTTAACACCGCCGACCCCACCCAGTACGGCGTTGGACTGCGAGGTCCCCACAGTGATATGCGGTGGTTCACGATCACCGCGGCAGACACTGGCGACTATCTGATTCGTGAGCGGATGCGAATCAAGACCTCCGACCCTAATGCCTGGTACGAAGGGGAGTGGAAGACCGAGCTGCGCGTGAGGACCGAACCTCCGGGATGTGTGCATAAGACCGTCCGCGAGATCCAGCATTCAGGCAAGGCTCGCTATGCCTATCGAGGAAGGTACAAAGTCTTGATCGAGGGGTCGGATCCCGGACCATCGGATGTGGACCGTCCTCCTCGGCTCATCAAAGCACCCGATGCGCTCTGTATCGGTTGTGCCCCTCAGGAGTCCGTGTCGGTGAGCTTGATCGTCACCGTTGGACCCGATGGACGCGTCAAGTGGCCGCGCCGGAAGTACCATGCCGACACTGTGAGCGCTCCGGTGTATCAGGCTGCGGTCGAGGCATTAAGTCAGTGGCGGTACGAGCCCGCAATGTACCAGGGTCAGCGAGTCGCCCATTACGCAGAGCCGGTTGTTAAGGTGCGCACCTCCCGTCGATGAATGAAGGCTCTCTAGATTTGCGCGAAAGCCGATGACCGATAACCTTCCCGACTACGTCCTCCAGAACCGCGCCCACTGGGACGAGATGGCGAAGAGTTATGCCGACCCGGCGGAGAGGCACTGGGCGCAGCCAACGCCGAGCTGGGGCATCTGGGGCATTCCGGAATCGGAAGTGCGGATGATCCCATCAGACATCCGCGACAAGGATGTGGTCGAGCTGGGATGCGGAACCGCCTACGTGTCCGCGTGGCTCGCCCGCGCGGGGGCTCGTGTGACGGGCATCGACAACTCCGAAGCCCAGCTCGCGACCGCGCGGCGCATGCAACAGCAGCACGGCCTCGACTTCCCGCTCCTCCACGGCAACGCGGAGACGGTCCCCTGCCTGGACGCGAGCTTCGACTTCGCGATCTCCGAGTACGGCGCGTGCCTATGGGCGGATCCCTACAAGTGGATTCCCGAAGCCGCGCGGCTCCTCCGTCCCGGGGGTCGGCTCCACTTCCTCACGAACGGCCACGTGCACACGCTTTGCGCACCCGAGCTCGAGAGCGAAACCGTGAGCGATCGCCTCCGCCGCCCCGCGCGCAACCTCCATCGTCTCGAGTGGCCGGACGACACCGGCGTCGAGTTCCACCTCACGCACGGCAACTGGATTCGGCTCTTCCGCGAGAATGGTTTCGAAGTCGAGGAACTGCTGGAGCTCTACCCGCCGGAGGGTGCGACGACGCGATTCCCCTACGTCACCGCGGAGTGGGCGCGGCAGTGGCCGTCCGAGGAGGTTTGGAAAGTCCGGAAGCGCCGGTAACCGCTCCGGTCCCATACCCTCGCCCAGGCCCTCCGCGCCCACAACCGCGTCACATCGATGGTCCCGCCGGCGTCCGCACGCCTTGAGTAAGATATCGTCTAGGGGTGATGATCGTCTCGTCCGCGGACGGCAGGCATTTGTTGTGCCGCGGGACAGCAACCCATAACCCCAGATGATGGCTCGCTCGGCTGAAATGAAGCTCGGCCCGGGTGAATGGATTGCACCTGGTTTTGTAGACACG
>DATEOQ010000307.1:0-7630 GCA_035273905.1 Candidatus Eiseniibacteriota bacterium
GAGAATGGTGGCTGCGCCACGCGAAGCGTCGCCGGATCGTGCCCCCAGTATCCCGTGGAAAGACCTTTCTCGACTTGCTCCACCGACGCCTTCACATCCGAGTTCGCCATGCCGAGCGGGCCAAACACTCGCTCGGTGACGAATCGCCTGAACGTGATGCCGGAGACTCGTTCGACAAGGAGGGCGAGCAGCGCGTAGCCGGTGTTGTTGTACAGGAATTCGGTGCCGGTTTCATGGTTCAGCCCTTCCTGCCGATGAAGCAGCCAGAGCAGGTCGGCCTGGGTCTCGACATCCGACATGCGCCATCCCGCCATGTCGAACAGGTTCCAGGTGTCGCGAAGTCCCGATGTGTGGTTCAGCAGATTTCGGATCGTGATCGGCCGCCCGAACACGGGGAGCTCCGGTATGTAGCGGCGGACATCGTCGTCGGGTCGAATCGTTCCGTCGGCCTGGAGGAGGAGCACCGCCATCGCCGTGAACTGTTTCGATGTGGAGGCGATGGCCATTCGGGTGGTATCGGCGAGAGGGATGTGGTGTGAGACATCCGCCATACCGAAGGCGCCCGTGTACAGGATCCTTCCCGCTCGGAAGACGCCGACTACGCATCCGGGGGCATCGGTTCGAGCGAATGGCGCGAAGATGGCCGCAATGCGACTGTCGATCGAGTCGCGGCTTGCGGGCGATTGCGCCGACGCGGCATGGCCCCACAGGAGGAAGACAGCTCCGAGCAAAATGCATCGGTGCTGGATGGACAGACCTAGTTTCATGGGAGCAGCCTACCCGGCTTGCAGGGACCAGGTCTTGAATCTGCGGAACCTGGCTTGCGCTCGAGGATCAACGGCCTCGGGCCACCCTCCTGTATGCGGCCGGGCTTTGGTCGAACGCGCGTCTGAAATCGCGGGTCATGTGGCTCTGGTCGCTATATCCCACCTCGGCGGCAATCTCGGAGAGGGGTAGCCGGGTGTGGTGCAGCAAGCGCCGAGCACGCTCGACACGGAGGCAGCGGACGTAGTCGCCGACCGTCGATCCGAAGTGGGCTCGGAACGCGCGGGCGACATAGATGGGGTGCAACCCGATCCGGCAGGCGAGCTGACGCAGAGATTGGGGGCCTGGCTCATCGTGCAGCAGATCACGGGCGCGGGTGAGCCATCGACTGCGGGCATCCGATAGGCCAAGCGGTGTCGGCGCCAATTCAGCGAGTAGCTCCCAGACGAGCCCCTCGACGGCCAGCGGCGTGACATCGTCGCGCCGTGTCAGCTCCGCGCGCAGTCTTCCCCCACATCGTGCGATTCGTGCCGAGCGCCGCACGCGCACGTCGACGAACCGCGGAACCGACACCGTCTCGTCCTTCAGTTCGACAACGAGGCACTCCACCGGAGCCGTCCCCAAGTGATTCTCATGCACCGTCCCGGCGGTTTCGCGATGAGCGTGGCCGGCCCGTGGGACTGTAGAGCGCCCCCCTCCACCGTTTCCTGATAGTCCCCTTCCAAGACGATATTCAAGGTCGCTCGTTCGTGCGCGTGCGGGCGCAAATGGAGTCGGGACGGGAGCCACACAGGCGTCACGGCATAGGGCCCCGCGATTACGGCGGGCTCCGGAGTCCCACCCAGAACGCTTGCCGCTACGTTGACCACAGCGACGTCCTCGGCACGAGAGATGTCATCGGAGAGCAGCTACATCGTAACAGTAAGGTGCCGCCGAACGGCCGGGCAAGCGATCCTCCTCACGCTGAACTTTTCTTGTTGACTACATCTGTCGTCTGTCCGATCCTGAGCCAAGACGACATTTGTAGTCACCCAACCGGAGGCCCCATGCAGCCCCGCCCGACCAGCAATCAGGAGCTCGAGTTTCTCCTCCATCTCGCGCAGCACGGACCCCTGACCGCGACCGCGCTTTGGGAAGGGCTCGGCTCCTCCCGAGGACTCGCCCGCACCACCGTGCTCACCGTGCTCGAGCGTCTCAGGCAAAAGGGGCACGTGACGCGCCGTCGCCAGAACGGCGTCTACGTCTACCGCGCACTGGAGGGCCACGTGGATACGATGCGGCGCTCGGTGGGACAGTTCGTCGACCGTGCGCTCGGTGGGTCCATCTCGCCGTTCGCCGCCTATCTCTCCGAGCGGTCGGACGTGAGTGAAGAAGAGCTCGACCAGCTGAACCGCGCTGTGCGCGCCCTGTCCGAGCGGAAACGGAGGACGTCATGAGCCTGTTCGAGGTCGGATCCGCACTCCTTCGTGCCTCCGTGGCGGGAGGTGTGGCGGCAGCGGTCGCCTGGGCGCTCATCGCGGTGTGGCGCCACAGGATTCCGTCTTCGCTTCGAGCCTGGATCTGGTGGCTCGTCGCGGCGCACTTCCTCATCGCGCTCATTCCCGCACAACCGATCGAAGTGCCCCAGGCCACGCGCACCCCGGCACTCGCCACCCTCGCCGCGCCGTCCCGGGCCGCGGCTGAGCAGGCCGAAGCGCTCACCGCGCGGGTGACGGACCGGGTCGCCTGGCGATCGCCGTCGTTGTCTCCGGATCTCTGGGTCGGGCTCCTCGTCGCCTCGTGGCTTCTCGGTGTCGCCTTCGTCGCTGTTCGCCACCTCCGGGCACTCCGCGGCATCGAGAGGGCGTGGAAGCGCGCCGACGGCTACGACGCGACGCCCGACGAGCTCGAGGTCATCCAGGCCATGCGCACGGGGACCACGCCGGAGGTGCGCGTGACCCACGATTTCGACATGCCCGCGACCTTGGCGGGAAGGCACCCGCGAATTCTGCTTCCGGCGGAGGCGGTTACTCTTTCCAAGGAGTCGCGGCAGCTCGTCCTGGCCCATGAGTGCGCTCACGTGGCCCGGCACGACCTCTCGTTCGGATGGCTTCCCGCCGCCGTGGAGACGCTCTTCTGGTTCCATCCGCTCGCGCGCTGGGCATCGAGTGAGTACGGGCAGGCTCGAGAAGAGGCCTGTGACGAGCGTGCGCTTCTCTCGACGAGTGCCTCGCCGAGAGCGTACGGCGAGCTGCTGATGCACTTTGGGGTCGCTCCTCGCTCCCTATCCACCATCGCCTCCTGTGGCTCTCCCACGCGAGGCGCTCTCCTGCGGAGGCTGCTCATGCTCGATGCGTCGAAGTCCTCATCACGTTGGGGCCGCATCGCGGGTGCCGTGCTGATCACGATGGCCGCGCTGAGCCTGGCGCCACTTGAGCTCCAGGCCAAAGGCGACAAGGAGGCGAGCGACGAACAGTCGAGAACGCCGGCGAACCTCCGAATCGAACGATTCGCATACCTGCTCGTCGAGAGGGACGGAAATACCATGGGCGGGTCGATGAGGACGGGGGGCGGCTACGACGACGCGGGCGATGCGCGAAAGGCTCGAACGAAGATGGGCGGCGGGCGGATCTGGTGGTTCCGTCTCGATAGCTCGAAGTACGCCCTCGACGATCCAGAGACCATGGCATCGGTTCAGGCCGTGTACGAGAAGGAGGACGAGCTCCAGAAGCGCGTGCTGGGGATGTACGACGAGCGTCTGGATGCACTGTCTCGAAGCATGGAGCGCCTCCATCCCAAACTGGAGAACCTCGAGGTCCGGAGGCAGAAGCTGGACGTGGAGCGCGATGCCCTCGCGGACGCGCGGGACGAAGGCAAGTCGGTGAAGGAGCTCGAAGCCAAGCTACGCGAGCTCGAAGCCTCCCTCAAGGAGGTCGAAGACGCCTACGAGCCGCTGTCGGACGAACAGGAGCAGATCTCGCGCGAGATGGAGACTGTGAGCGAGGGACGTGAGAAGTCATACCGCGAGTGGGAGAAGCAGGAGCTGGAGTTCCGGTCGCAGCTCCGCCGGATCGCGGAGGATGCCGTGAAGCGAGGCGTGGCTACGAAGCTCTAGGTGTACCCTGAAACCATGACAGCCTTGACGCCCCTGGAAGCGCTCTATAACGCGGGCCGGGGAGAAAACGTGGTGCTGCCACCCGATCTGGCAGCGCTCTACGGCCGGCTCCAGCTCCCGCAGCCCCGAGGACGGCCCTATGTCATCGCCAACTTTGTTTCCACCCTCGATGGCATCGTGGCGTTCAGCGAACCAGGCTATGGCGGAGGCGCCCCGATCAGCGGGAACAACGAGCATGACCTCATGGTCATGGGGCTGTTGCGCTCGGCCGCGGATGCCGTTCTCGTCGGAGGCGGCACGCTCCGATCAGGTCCCACACACCTCTGGACGGCTCCGCACATCTATCCCCCGCTCGCCGATTCCTACCGGGCCATGCGGGATCGTCTCGGGAAAACCGGACCGCCACTGAACGTCATTGTCACGGCTCGGGGTGACATCGATCCGAGTTATCGCGTCTTTCAGTCGGGCGAAGTTCCGGTCTTGATCTTGACGAGCACGGAGGGCCTGAACCGCATTCGCGGGCTCGAGCTCCCGCCGTCGGTCCAGACGGTCGCCGTTCAGGATGGCACCCGGCTGAAGGTACGATCCATACTCGAGGCTCTGGATCGCGTGCTACCGAGTCGCCTGATTCTGGTGGAGGGCGGACCCCACCTCCTCTCGGATTTCCTGGAACAGTCGTGCCTGGACGAGCTGTTCTTGACCCTGGCGCCGCAGGTGGCCGGCCGGAACGGTTTGGAGCGCCTCGGTCTCGTCGCGGGCCGAGCGTTTGCGCCCCACCACCCAGTGTGGGCAACGCTGATCGATGTCCGGCGCGCGGGAAGTCACCTGTTCTTACGTTACGGACTTTCCGCGGACTCCATCGCCTGATTTCGGGCATCGATGCATCGCTTGACCTCTCCCCCCCGGGAGGGCAGTTTCAGGCGATCGGCCGCCGCGACGGATCCCGGAGAAGAGCGAAGATGGATTCCCCAGACGACCCCGCATTCGAGCTCTCGTCTCTCCGCGAACGCGCGAAAGAGCTGAAGTGCATGTACGAGGTCATATCGGCCTTGTCGCGCCGTGACGAGCTGCCGCAGGTCGTCTTCGATTCCGTACTCCAAGCGATTCCGCCGGCCTGGCAATTCCCGGACATCACTACTGCTCGGATCGAGTACTTCGGCCGGACCCATGCGTTACCCGACTTCGAGGAGAGGCCGTGGCGCCAACACTCGACCATTTCCATCTGGCGGACACGCGTCGGATCTCTGGAGGTCCTCTATAAAGAGGAGAGACCCGCCGCATGGGAAGGTCCGTTTCTACTGGAAGAGCGGCAGCTCCTCGACAGCATCGCGCAACGTATCGGCGAATATCTCGAATGGAAGCAGCGCGAGCTTGGAGGCGAGCGCCTGGGCGCCGCCCCGGAACACTGGCGGTGGCGTCAGCGATTCGCGGAGCGCATCGCCGCTGCGATCGATCCACGGCGGTTCGGGGTCCACGATGTCTACCTCTACGGCAGTACGGAGATGGGCAATGCGGGCGTGGGAAGCGACATCGATCTCATGATCGTGTTCCAAGGTGATGCTCGCCAGGAGGCCGATCTGCGTCTGTGGCTGGAAGGCTGGAGCCTCGCTCTGGCGGAGGTCAGCTTCCAACTGTACGGGCTTCCGAGCCGCGGCTTGCTCGACGTCCACATCGTCGGGCTCGACGAGGCGGAAGTCGAGTTGCGCTCATCGGTGAGGTCGGGTCAGACGCTCCGCGCCCTGCCGATGGGGACGCCCCCGCCAGCCCGATGATTCGGGTGCTATAGTTCCGCCCATGCAGGACGCGCCAGTCAGTGCCGTCCCTGGGGCCGAATCGAGCACCCCGCCTCCGCGCTGGAGCTTCGCCCGATGCCTGGGCTTCCGCTTCGCCTGCGTCTACCTCGTCCTCTACTCCTTCCCCTGGCCCATCGGCTGGATTCCCGGCACCGCGCGCTTCTCCAAGCCGTATGACGACATGTGGGAATCGTTTCTTCCATGGCTGGGCAAGACCGTACTCCACCTGAAGGACGTGCCGGTGGCGAACACGGGGAGCGGCGACACCGCGTTCGCCTATCTCATGGCGGCGTGCTTGCTCGTTGCCTCCTTGGTCCTCACGGCCATCTGGACTGCCCTGGTGCGACCCAAGCAGCACGAAGTCCTGGGACATTGGCTGCGCGTCTACGTCCGCTACGTACTGGCCACCGCGATGCTCGGTTACGGTATGGCCAAGGTATTCAAGGCCCAGTTCCCCGCGATCAGCGATATGAGATTGATGCAGCCTTATGGCGACTCGAGCCCCATGGCGCTGCTCTGGAACTTCATGGGTTTTTCCACCGCGTACACGGTCTTTGTCGGGGCTGCCGAGGTTCTGGGAGGTCTTCTTCTTCTCTTCCGCCGCACGGCCACGCTCGGCTCGCTCGTCGTGATCGCGGTGATGTCGAACGTCGTGATGCTCAACTTCTGCTATGACGTTCCCGTGAAGCTCTACTCCGTGCACCTCTGGCTGATGGCGGCGTTCATCCTGCTGCCCGATGTTCCACGGCTCCTCGACTTCTTCGTTCGGAATCGTCCAACCGCCGCCGCGACCTTGACGCCCCATCGGTCGCCATGGGGATCGCGGCTGCGCCTCGCCGGCAAAGTTCTCCTCGTCGGCTATCTCCTCTTCTCGACGACAAAGGGAGCCTACGAGTCATGGCGGGAGTACGGCGATGGGCACACCCGGGATCCACTCGACGGCGCATACGACGTGGTGGATCTGAAGATCAATCAGGCGCCGGTCCCAGAAACGGCTCCTTCCTCACAGCGCTGGCGGCGCGTGGGTATCTCCACCCGAGGGCGGCTCACGATCCGTCACATGGACGACTCGACGCAGCGATACCGGTTGATGAACGACGCGAAGGCGAGCGCCTTCACCATCTGGCCGGATACGAGCACCGTCAAGACGACCCTCGCCTATAGCTGGGCCGACTCGTCGCATCTCGACCTTCGCGGGGCGATCGAGGGCGATAGCGTGATGGCCCGGCTGCAGAAGGTCAGCCCCGCGCAATTTGCTTTGCTGAATCGCGGCTTTCACTGGGTGAGCGAGACTCCCTACAACAAGTAGCTAGTAGTCGCCCCCCGACGAACACGGTGTAGACTCGTGGTCTGCAACCTCCCTTTGGAAGCCCTCGAGGGTTGTAATGCGTCTCGCGTCCGGGATGCGCATCGGCAGTTATGAGGTCCTCGGCTCACTCGGAGCCGGAGGAATGGGCGAGGTCTATCGAGCCCGAGACCTGCGCCTCGGACGGGAGGTGGCCATCAAGGTGCTCCCCTCCGATTTGGCATCCAGCAGCCACCGTTTGTCCCGGTTCGAGCGCGAGGCTCGGGCGGTCGCGAGCCTCAATCATCCCAACATCGTCACGCTCTACTCCGTAGAGGATGATCAGGGCATCCGTTTTCTCACGATGGAGCTGGTCGACGGGCGAAGCCTCTCCCGGGTCATCACCCCGGGCGGGCTGTCCCTGACGAAGCTGCTCGCTCTCGCGATCCCCATGGGGGATGCCCTCGTGGCGGCGCACGAGCGCGGCATCGTCCATCGGGATCTCAAGCCGGGAAACGTGATGGTGACGCGGGACGACCGCGTCAAGGTTCTCGACTTCGGCCTCGCGAAGATGACGGGGCGGGACGAGGACGGGGATGAGACCGTCACCAATTCCCTCTCGCGCGAGGGCTCCGTGATGGGAACGGTTCCCTACATGGCGCCGGAGCAGCTGCGAAGCGGCGAGACGGATGC
>DATEOQ010000308.1:0-6535 GCA_035273905.1 Candidatus Eiseniibacteriota bacterium
CACGCGCACGTTCGTCTTCCCCTCGCTCAGCGCGCGAAAGAGATCCGCGCGGAGCAGGATTCCCACGGGCGGGGCTCCCGGCAGGCCGAGAACCGGGAAGTCCTGCTGGTGCCCATTCAGGAGGAGCTCCACCGCGCGGGACGCGGGCTCGTCGGCCTGGAGCGCCTTGTAGTCACGGATCATGGCCCGCCAGACCGGGACCCCGTCGAAGGCGGAGCGCATCTGCACCGCCGCCGATTCCTGCCCCGCGCCCAGGAAGACGAACATCGCGATGAAGAGGAGCATCGGGTTCCAGATGAGGCCGAGGAGGCCGAACAGGATCGCGATCCCCTGCCCGATCGAGGCGGCGATGCGCGTGGCCTTCAGGTAGTCCAGCTTGATGGCGAGGAGTGCGCGCAGCACGCGCCCTCCGTCCATCGGAAACGCCGGGATCATGTTGAAGATGATGAGGAGGATGTTCATCCCGAGGAGCTTCGTCACGAAGCTGTGCTCGAGCGCCTCCTCGGTCGCGAACGTGCGCAGATTCCCGGTCGCGGCGATCACGGCGAAGAGGAGGGATGCGATCACCACGTTGACCGCGGGCCCGGCGAGGGCCACCGCGATCTCCTGCCCCGGCTGGTCCGGAATGCGCTCCAGGCGCGCCACGCCGCCGATGGGGAGGAGCGTGATGTCGCGCGTCCTCACCCCGAAGCGCCGCGCCGTGAGCGCGTGCCCCAGCTCGTGGAGCACGAGACAGGTGAAGAGCGCGATGATGAGCGCGATCGCCTCGACGCCCCGCGTGGGATCGCCTTGCGCTTCGGCAAACCAGGCGTAGGGAAAGATAAGGAAGAAGGTCGCGTGCACGCGAAGCGGGATGCCCGCGAGCGTCGCGACCTTCCAGGACCAGCGCATGGAATGTGGATCAGGAACCGGTCTTGGTCACCTTGAGCGGAGCGTCCAGCGTCACCTTGACCCTCTGCCCCGGCCCGAGAACGATCTGATCTCCCTTCGTCGCGACCGCGACACCGGTGCCCGCGGCCGCGCCGACCGCGGCCCCCTTGGCCACGTCACCGGATCCGTGTCCCAGCACGCCTCCGAGGATGCCACCCACGACCGCGCCTCCGCCGATCTCGAGCGCGCTCTCCTTGGCGTCACCCTTGCCCTCGAGGCGAAGCGGCGTGGCGGAGATGGTGTGGGTCGTCCCGTCGGCCAGCTCGATGCTGTCGAAGCGGAGCGTCAGCTTGGCGCCGCCCGCGACGCGTCCCGCTCCGTCCACGTACGAGAGGTGGCCATGGATCTTCGACCCCGCAGGCACGACCGTGGCGCCGTCCACCGTCTTCGCCAGGGTGGTGTGAAGCGTGAAGGGGTCGCCCACGTGATTCTTGCCGGAGCTGAGCGTCTGCTGGAGCGTGCCGGTGAAGGTCGTTCCGGCCAGCAGCGTGTAGCTGTGGGACGTCGGCTCCGCGGCCTTGGGCGGCGCCTGCTCCGGTGTCTTCTCCTCCGTCACCTCGGCGACCTTGTCCTCGGTGGTCGCCGCGCCCTGATCCTTCATCTGGTCCTTGTCGGCAACGGCTTTCTGCTGATCGCCGCAGCCGGCGAGCAGGAAGACCAGAACGAGCGCGCTTCCCATCAAGGTCAGCGTTCGCGTCATGCGTTTGTCGAGCATCGTCATCCTCCTTCGTTCAAGCCTGGCCGAGATAGCGGTCCAGCCACTCTCGAACCTCACGGTTCCAGACGAGCGAGTTCTTCGGCTTCAAGACCCAGTGGTTCTCGTCCGGGAAGAAGACCAGGCGGGAGTCGACCCGCTTGGCTTGGTAAATGTTGTAGCAGGCGAGCGCCTGCGTGTGCGGCACGCGGTAGTCGCGCTCTCCGTGGAGGATCAGCATCGGCGTGGTGAATCCGCGCGCGAATCGCGCCGGGTTCCACTTGTCGATCGCGTCGAGCCGGTCCCACGGCTCTCCACCATACGCCTGATGCCGCCCCTGCGTGACGTCGCTCCCGTACTCCGCCAGGAGATCGAACACCCCGGCGTGGTTCACGAGGCAGGCAAAGCGATCCGTGTGCCCCGCGATCCAGCAGACGAGATAGCCGCCGTAGGACCCGCCGGTCGCGGCCATGCGCTTCGGATCCACGAAGCCTGTCTCGATCAGGACGTCGGTGGCGCGCATGATGTCGGTGAACGGCTTGTCGCCGTGTCCTCCCTGGATGCACGCTGCGAATTCCTGCCCCCACGACGTCGATCCGTGGAAGTTGACCGTCGCGACCACGTAGCCGCGCGCGGCGAAGAGCTGCGGATTCCAGCGGAAGTGGAAATTGTCGCCGGAGATCGCGTGCGGCCCACCGTGGATGACATGGACCAGGGGCCACTTCTTCGACGGGTCGAAGTTCGGAGGGAGCGTGACGTACATCTGGACCGGATCGCCGCCCGCCCCGTTGAAGATCATCTCGCGCACCTCGCCCATCGCGACCTCGGCGAGGATCGGAGCGTTGAAGCTCGTATGGACCTGGACGTCGCTACCATCCGGCTTGGCGCTCGCGGCCTCGGCGGGCGCGCTCAGCGACTGCACCGTGAAGTAGACGCGGCCATCCTTCCCCATTCTCAGTCCGCCCACGGTCCCCTGGAGGTCGAGCGGACGCGGTGTGGAGTCCGCGGCGGGGAGGTGGAACAGCGCGCCCCGGCCGCGGTCTTCGGCTTCGACCACCAGCGAGCCGTCGGCGAGGAACTCCCAGCCCCCGGCGGAGCGGTCCCACGCTTCGGTGAGCGTCGTGTGCGCATTCCCGGCGCGGTCGTAGCGCATGAGCCGGACCTTGTCGGCGTAGAAGAAGGGATCGCGCTGCCCGCCGTACACGATCGACGCACCGTCCGGCGAATAGCGCGGGCGGAGCGCGTCGGACACGTTTTCGGGCTGCCCTTCCGGCGTGAGGCAGCGCACCGGTCCCTTCCCCGACGTGGGCGCGGTGTACACGGCCCAGCGCAGGAGATAGTGCGGCGGCTGGCTGGAGTTGGCGGAGAACGCGATCTCCGAGCCGTCCGGAGCGATGTCGTAGTGCCCCGTCGGATCCATGAAGTCGAACCAGCCTGCGCCTTCTGGTGTGAGATCGGTGAGCGCTCGCGTCGCGAGATCCATCACGAAGATGTGCGGCCGCTCGCCACCGGTGAGCCACTTGTCCCAGAAGCGATAGATGCGATCCGAGGTCACGTGCGCCTTCACGGGATCCTTGGCGCGCTTCTCTGTCAGCTCCTTCGTGCCGGCCGGCGTCGGCGCGTCCGCGAGGAGGAACGCGACGAACGCGATCCGCTTCCCGTCGGGGAACCAGCGCGCATCCATCGCTCCGAGCGGCATGTCGGTGAGGCGATCCGGCTCGCCCCCCTGTAACGAGAGGCAGTGGATCTGAGGCTTCTCGTCCCCCTGACAGCGCGCGTAGAGGAGCCGCTTGCCGTCCGGCGAAAGGGCGGGCTCGCTGGACGAAGCGTCCGCGCTGGTCAGCGGGCGCGGCTCGCCCTGGCGAGGTACGCGCCAGAGGCGCGCGCGGCCGCGATTCTCGTCCATGTCGTACGTGGTGACGGGAACGATCAGGAAGGAGCCGTCCGGGGCGGGCTCTGGAGCGCCGACGCGACTCATGCGCCAGAGATCCTCGGCCGTCATGGAGCGCTGGCCGCGATTCCTGGCCTGGTGAACGACGGCGAACGGCTGCGCTTCGGATCGGGGCTCGGCGACGTGCACGGCACACCTCCGGTAGGGGAGAGCCCGCAGCCACCCCGGCGTGGGCGCGGGACTGACGGAATGGGCCATCATAGACGACCCGCGCCGCCGACGGAACCGTGGAACGCGGTCCCGGGACTCGGGCTAGAAGCGGAAAACCGCGGCGATGGGGCTGGCCGTGGGCATGGAGGCGCGCGGGACCACGAAGGCCTCGCCACCCCGCTTGAGCGCTTCCTCGCAGAGATCGTCGAGGAGGTCGTCGTCCTCGGCGTCGAGCTGGCGCTCACGCCGCTCGACCGAGCCCGTAGAGCGATCGAGGATGCCCCAGACCGTCTCCCCTTCCGCCGCGAGCACGCACGACACGCGCCCCTGGATCACGGCCTCCGCCACGGACTCGATGCGGTCGGTGGCGAGCCCGCTCGGGGCTGAGGTCTTGTAGCGCTCGACCCAGGGCTCAAACCGATTCGCGGTGGCCGCGCTCACCATGGGCCACGCGTCCGCATGGATCTTGTCGCCGCTCGAGTGCTCGTAGCTCCCCTCGAGCATGGCGTCGGCCAGGTGCGCATAGGTGTTCGCATCGCGATAGATCGGCTGGTAGTACTTCACCGCCGCGAGGAGGAGCGGCGCCGTCTCGCCGTGCAGGTACTCGCGGAGCGCCTTGTCGATGACGCGGAAATAGCCGAGGAGGTCCTCTTTCGTCTCCTCTTTCCCCGGACCGTAGCCGTGATGCGCGACCCCGCCGGCGTGCACCGTCTTCGAGCGGCGCTCGTTCACGACATCGCCGAGCGCGTCGTTCACGCTCTGCGGAAGTCCGGGCACGTCGACGGCCGACGCGCCGAGCGGGCCGCCCTCGAAGAGCCTCGCGGATTTCTGACTCACCGCGAGGACGAGGTAGCGGGCCGCCTCGTGCTTGAGACGGAGGAGCGGCTTCACGTGGAACGAGTCGGCCACCACCGCCATCTCGGGCACCGACGCGGGCACGCGGTACGCGACCGCGAGCGAGGGTGAGAGGAAGACCGCGAATCCATCGAGCGACCGCTCCCAGTGCGGCTCCTGCTCGAGCGCCCGAAGGGTCGCGATCATCGCCTCGGCCTCGGGCGCGTTCTTGAGGAGCGCGGCTGCCTGGTCGACGAGCTTCCGGTAGCGGACCGGATCCTGCCGCTTCTCCGGGAAGCGGCGTGAGGTCGGGACGTAGATCGAAACGCACGGAGCGCCGGACGCCTGGAGAAGCGGCTTCAGGTCCTCGCTGCGGAATGTTTGAACGTCGATCTTCTGCGCGCGGGATGCCATGGCTCAGACCTTGGGGGCTGGAGGCGGAAGCGCGATCGCGACGACGGTGGAATCGAAGCCGCACGTCTTGTGCGCGGAGTCGCAGAACGGCTTCTTGGACGAGTGGCCGCAGCGGCAGAGGGTGATCGCGGTGCGGCCGGCCAGATCGAACTCCTTGCCGTCCTGATCCACGATCGTGAATTCCCCCTCGATGCGGATGGGGCCATTGTTCCGGATGATGATCTTGGCGGGCATCGGTCCTCCCAGGGTCCGTTGGATCGGGGCGCCACGGCGGCCCCTCGTCGTCTCGTCCAAGTATATACTCCCGGGGAACCGTCTCGCGTCATCCCCCAAACCCAGAGAGGTCCGACGCCCCATGGCGCCCCAGTACATCTTCACGATGGTCAATCTCGGCAAGGTCCACCCGCCCAACAAGGAGGTCCTGAAGGGGATCTATCTCTCGTTCTATCCAGGCGCCAAGATCGGCGTCCTCGGCCAGAACGGCGCGGGCAAGAGCACGCTCCTCCGCATCATGGCGGGCGTCGAGGAGCCCACGTCGGGCGAGGCTCGCCCGGCGAAGGGGATCAAGGTCGGGTTCCTGCCTCAGGAGCCGGTGCTCGATCCCAACAAGGACGTGCTCGGGAACATCGAGGAGGGCGTGGCCGAGACGAAGGCGCTCCTGAACCGGTTCAACGAGCTCAACATGAAGCTGGGCGAGGCGCTCTCCGACGCCGAGATGGAGAAGGTGATGGAAGAGCACGGCCGCGTGATGGCCGCGATCGAGGCGGTGAATGCATGGGAGCTCGACCGCACGCTCGAGATCGCGATGGATGCGCTCCGCGTGCCGCCGGGCGACACCCGCGTGGATACCTTGTCGGGTGGCGAGCGGCGCCGCGTCGCGTTGTGCCGGCTGCTCTTGACCAGGCCCGATTTGCTGCTCTTGGACGAGCCCACGAACCATCTCGACGCCGAGTCGGTCGCATGGCTCGAGCGCTTCCTCCACGACTATCCGGGCACGGTCGTCGCGGTCACCCACGACCGCTACTTCCTCGACAACGTGGCCGGCTGGATCCTCGAGCTGGACCGCGGGCAGGGCATTCCCTGGGAGGGGAACTACTCCTCCTGGCTCGACCAGAAGAGGCAGCGGCTCGTGCTCGAGGAGAAGGCGGAGTCTTCGCGGCAGCGCACGCTCGCCCGCGAGCTCGAGTGGATCCGCATGTCACCCCGCGCGCGGCAGGCCAAGAGCAAGGCCCGCGTCACCGCGTACGAGGAATTGCTGCGAGAGGACACGGAGAAGCGCAGCGAGATCACCGAGATCACGATCCCCGCGGGCCCGCGCCTCGGCAATCTCGTGGTCGAGGCCACGGACCTCGCGAAGGGCTACGGCGACCACTCGCTGATCGAGGACCTCTCGTTCCGGCTCCCGCCCGGCGGCATCATCGGCATCATCGGGCCGAACGGCGCCGGCAAGACGACCTTGTTCCGCATGATCGCGGGGCAGGAGAAGCCGGACGGCGGCACGCTTCGGTTGGGCGACACGGTGAAGCTCTCCTATGTGGATCAGTCACGCGAAGCGCTGGATG